>NZ_LBFC01000009.1 GCF_001990485.1 Thermosipho affectus
GATGAATTAATCGAAAATATTTCTAAACTTAACTAAAAAGGGGGGGTATTATGGATATAACAGTCAGAACGGTCATGGCCATTTTAATCGATAACAGGGAAAAATCTGCAACTAAAGTGCAAGAACTATTAACAGAATATGGATGTTACATCAAAACTAGACTAGGACTTCACGAAGGAGTACCTCAATACTGTTCAAATTCTGGGCTAATCATTCTAGAACTAGTAGATGATGAATCAAAACACGATGAATTAAAGGAAAAGTTAAACCAAATACCCGGTGTAAAATCAGATTTAATGAGACTAAAATTTGACTAAAAAAAAGGCTCCCAATGGGAGCCTTTTTATATATCTATCTTCTCTATATTTTCTTGTATCAATTCTAGCAAACTAATAGTTTTGCTTACGTTATCAAAGACTGTCCTTAATTCCGTCAAAAATCTTTGAATAGATGCACTTATTTCTTCTGCTGTTGCACTACTTTCCTCTGAGATTGCCAACAGATTTTGAATACTATTTGTTATATCTTCCAATTTACTTGCTTCTGTATTTAACGATTCAATCAAAGAATTTAAATGTCCGGTAATATCCGATATCACCTGACTAGATTCCTTACTTTTTTTAGAACTTTCCGAAAGTGCCTTTGTCTGTGCTTTTAAATTTTCATATCCAGAAACAACTCCAACACTCAAATTCTCTATACCGCTTGAAATCTTTGTTAGGAAATCAGATATCTTATTTGCAGATTCTTTACTTTCTTCTGCTAGTTTCCTTATTTCATCGGCAACTACTGCAAATCCTCTTCCAGCTTCCCCGCTTCTTGCTGCTTCAATTGCAGCGTTAAGTGCAAGTAAATTTGTTTGTTCTGCTATGCTCATAACAGTATCGGCAATTTCTTTTATTTCATCTGCTTGTTTTCTAAGTTCTTTACTTTCATTTGCTATTTTTTCAAAATCATCACTTACATTTTCTATGTTAAATGATACATTTTCAACACTCTTTGCCGCAGATATAATATTTTCAACCGCCTCGTTTAAATTTTGCACTATTTCATTTTGAACACTTATCGTTTGTGAAATAGTATCCACATTTGATGTTACTGCATCTGAAATCCTTTCTGCATCATTACTTATTTGAACGGCGGTATCCGCAACCTGTGAAGATAATTCCTTCATCGTATCAATCTGTTCTTCAACAACTTCAATTGATGACATTGTCTTGCTGGAAAAACTCAACAATTCTTCGGTATCACCTTGGAATGATATCAACAACTCTTTGATTTTTTCATTTGCCTTGTTTAACTCATGTGTTATTTTCTCAAAGTTTTCTTCACCAGAAACATATGTAACAGAGGAAAGATCTTCAAATTTTAGTGCACTAAATCCCTTCTTTAAATCTAAAACAATAGGCAAAGACAAAGCAAATGTGGAAAGCGCCACTATTATCGAAGAAACAACCGGTGATAAAAAGCTTGAAGACAGTAACGAAACAATAAATACAATTAACGGAAGGAAAATAACATTACTCTTTAATATATTTTTCAAAATACCAAATGATACCAATCTAAACGACTTTAATTTTATCAACTTTCCGTATGGTTTTGAAGCCTTTATTCTTATTTCCACAAAAGAAGTGCTATTATTTGTACCTTGATCCAGCACTTCCGTAGTTATGGGATCTTTGAAAAAGTCAGAAGCTCCCCTCACTAACCCTAAAAAGTAACTTCTAAAATCCCTATTTGATTGATACCTTACAATCGCAGTTTTTTCGTCTATATATTTGTATATAATCCTTGGAGGCTTTGCCCCCTTAATTCTCCTTGTAAGTGCCCTATGGACCATATCCATAGTGCTCAAAAATGAAAGAATACCATCTTTTTTAAAATACCCTGGATAATACTTATGAAAGCTTTTAATATTTTCATATCCTGTTTCTTCCCAAACTTTCTCAAATGTTTTCCCAGTCTTTTCTGCAAGTTTTCTTGAAAATCTAATTACCATTTCATCATCTACATCATTAATTGGACTTTGGAGTATGTCTAAATCTACGTTGAATTCATTAATAAGAGAATCTACAAGACTTTCACCGTATAGTCTTTTCCAAGTATTTATCCAAATGTTCATAACAAAACTCTTCATACAATCACCTCTCTTAAATCATTAAATCATTTGTATAACACTTATTAAAATCCCAAGTGGAATACCTAAAAGTTCTATATACCGCAACTCTCTCTTTGCTATCCTCAAAATTACAGTTTCCATCTCATCGACTGTGTAATTTTCTATCTTTTCCCTTACAATATCTTTAAAGGGTATTCTTTCGAAGACTTTTTCCAACACTTTTATTATATCATATTCTCCATCCGTTAAATTCTTTTCAATCATTTTGTATATACTTCCTTTACTTTCAAGATCTACTTTTATATCCTTAAAAACATTGTCTAAAACAGAAGAAACAATCCTATCAACAGGTATTAAAGGTATACTTATTTTTGAAGATAAATATCGCAAAATAGCATTTTTTGTATCTTCATTCAAAAGCTTTGAAAAATTTCCAACAATAAAACGCATAATGTCATCTTTGAAATTCAATTGATCTAAATTTCTTTTCATGAAATTCTTAAGAGATTCAGTATTAATAAATTCGTCTTCTATCACCCTTGAAAGATTTTGGGCAATCTCATACTTTTTCCTTGGAATTACCCCTTGAATTCCCAAAATTTTTCTTTTAGGGTTAAAAAGCATCCAAATTGCAAGCATATTTGTAATATATCCTACCAATGCACCTGTTGCAAGAATTCCAAGTGGAGAATGGAAAATAAATTTTGTCAATACAAAAATAGTTAAAAGTATCAAAAAAGGCAAATCAAAAAACATAAAATCCCTCCTTATAATGATAAAATATATTGGAAAGGGGTGAAAAAATTAAGTTGCAAAAGTACCTTCAACTTTGTGGATACGCTCGAAGAAAGGCAGATATAATTATATTTTCTGGAAGGATAAAAGTCAATAACAAAGTGGTTAAAGAACCATGGTACGAAGTTAAAAATAGTGATGTTGTATCTTTAGACAATCAAAAATTAACGTCAAACAACTTTGAATATTACGCTTTACACAAACCAAAGGGATACGTTACTACCCTCTACGATCCAAAGGAAAAGAAAACCATAAAGGAATTTTTCAAAGACAAACCATTAAAAGTGGCAGGACGCTTAGACAAAGATGCAACTGGTGTTTTAATTTTAACTAATGATGGAGAGTTAATAAATATTCTAACTAGTGCAAAATACAGGGTAAAAAAAGTTTATATTGTAAAAGTAAAGGGAAAAATAAACTTCAAAGAACTTTTAACTTTAAAAAAAGGGATATGGGACAACGGCGAATTTTTAAGATTGGAATACTTTGAAATATTAGACGTGGGATTTAATTATTCCACAGTTAAAGTAGAAATGATAAAGGGAAAAAAACATGAAGTAAAAAGATTATTCAAAAACATAAACCACGAAGTGTTAGAGTTAAAAAGAATCTCACATGGACCAATTGATATCTCCTTTGTTCCAAACCCAGGTGATATAAAAGAAATAAAGGGAAAGCTTTTAAAAAAACTATTAAAACTAAAGGAGAGGAAAGCATGAATATTTTGGTTGCAGGAGGAGCAGGATACATAGGTTCACACGTTTGTAAGATGCTAAATGAAAAGGGATATAACGTAATAGTACTTGACAACCTATCAAACGGACATAGAGAATTTGCAAAATACGGAAAATTCATACCAGGTGATATATCAGATAAAAAACTTTTGGATATTATCTTTGAACATTACAACATCGCTGCAGTTATGCATTTTTGTGCATATATAGAAGTTGGAGAGTCTGTAATAAACCCATATAAATACTATGAAAACAACGTTTCAAATACACTTGTTCTTTTAAATTCAATGTTAAAACACAACGTTAATAAATTTATTTTTTCATCCACAGCAGCAGTCTACGGCATGCCAGAGAAAATTCCCATAAAAGAAGATGCCCCCAAAAATCCCATTAATCCGTACGGAAAGAGTAAATATATGGTAGAGGAAATTTTGGACGATTTTGATAAAGCGTATAACCTAAAAAGTATAAGATTTAGATATTTTAACGCAGCAGGAGCAGATGAATCAGGGGAAATAGGTGAAGCACACAACCCAGAAACACACCTTATACCGCTAATATTAGATGCAGCACTTGGAAAAAGAGAAAGTATAAAGATCTTCGGAACAGACTATGAAACAAAAGATGGAACATGTATCAGAGATTTTGTACATGTCAATGACCTTGCAAATGCACACATAAAAGGACTTGAATATCTTTTAAAAGAAAACAAAACCGATTGTTTTAACTTGGGAAGTGGTAATGGTTATTCTGTAAGAGAAGTCATAGAGAAGGTAAAAGAGATAACAAATATAGATTTCAAAGTAGAGGAAATAGAAAGAAGGCCGGGAGATCCTGCATATTTGATTGCAGACAACCAAAAAGCAAAAAAAATACTCTCATGGGAACCAAAATATTCACTAGATGATATCATTAAAACAGCTTGGACTTGGCACAAGGAGAGATATAATGGGCGTACTCGATGAGATTAAAAGCAATATAAACAGAAATTACTTTATTTCCGCATCAGCAGGTACGGGAAAAACTTATACTATTACCCACTACTACGTGGAAATACTAAACGAATACGAAAAAATAAATTATCCAGAAATAGTCGATGAAATAGTTGTTGCCACATTCACAAAAAAAGCGGCTTCAGAAATGAAAGAAAGAATCTTTCAACTTGTAAAAGAGAAAAATTCTCCATATTGGAAGAAAATAAAAAACTATCTGCCACGTGCAATAATTTCCACAATAGATAGCTTTTGTCAACGGATATTAAGAGAGGAAAATGTAAACGCAAAAATAGATCCAAATTTTACCATAATCAGTGATTTAAAAATGAATAAATTAATAGAAAGATCTGTATATTTGACTTTAAAATTTGTCTTTCAACTGTACGACTATGATAAAACAGACATAAACCTAAACATTTCAAAGTTAAGAAAAAAACAAATCGAGATTATACTACAAAGTCTGAAAAAAAACAAAAATAGCATAAAAAAACTTTTTGAAATATATCAAAACATAGACGAAGTAGAAAATTTGTTAAAATATACACTTTCAAATTGGAGAACAGAGATGAAAAATGCAACTATTCTAGAAAAGCTATTTGAAACTGCAAAAGAAGAATCACTAGCCTTAAAAGCCTTTAAAGACATGCTTCTGATTTCAAAAGAAATATATGAAGCTTTTACAGTTGATAATTTTGAATACGACTTTAAAGGTATTTTAGAAAAAACACTAGACATTTTAGAAGATAAAAACATAAGAAAAAAATACCAAAAAAGGTTTAAATATATAATTATCGATGAATTTCAAGATACAAACTACCTACAAAAAGAACTATTCGATAAATTACACACAAAAGAAAATTATCTCTTTTACGTAGGGGATAGAAAGCAATCAATATACAGATTTAGAAATTCAGACGTCTCCGTATTTTTAAAAACTCAAAATGAATTTGAAGAAAATGGTGAAAAAATCTTGGCACTAAAAGACAACTATAGATCAAACAGCGAACTTGTAAAATACTTCAATTTCATATCAAAACACAAAATTTTCAACAAACATATAGTCCAAAAAACAAATAACATAGATAAGTACGAAACATTTAAAGTACTTGAACCAAATATATACAAAAAACTATGGTTTGATGATGAAAAAGACACGTCAAAGCCCACTATTTTTTGCAAAGGAAAAGTTCCTTCATTAAATAACAAAGAAAACGGAAGGATAAAATACGTTATTGTATCACTAGATAAAAAAGAAAAAAAAGAAAAAAAAGAAGCGCTAGTTGCAGCGTATATAATAAAAAAACTCGTTGGAAAAGAATTAACCATTAATGTAAAAAATAAATGTATAGACAAAAAGATCACATACGGTGATTTTGCTATATTAAGATCCAGACTGTCAAATGCAGAAGGCATCTACAAAGAAGTATTTGAAGCGTACAATATTCCATTACACATAGTAGGCGGAAAAAGTTTCTACAAACAACTAGAAATTCAAACAATTTTAAACGCATTATTTGCTGTACAAAATCCAAATAACAACTATTATTTTACAAGATTTTTCTTCTCGCCACTTGTACTAGGAAAGTTTAAAGACTACGAGAAAATTGTAAGCGAAAAAAAAGAAAATGAAACATTATTTGAAGCGGCAAAGAGAATACATAAAAGTCATGCACTAGAAGTACTTGAAAAATACGCACATTTAAAATACTACATAAGACCAACAGAAATTTTAAAGGGATTAATTAAAGACCTAAATTATTTTGAAAAATTAGTCTATTTTAAAGATAAAGAATCCGCTATCTTAAACGTCAAAAAACTTATCTTGGAAGCGGAAAACTTTGATCAACTTGCAGATTCTTTTTCTGAGTTAATAAAGCTAATTCAAAAAATAGGTGATACAAACGAAGCAGAAGCTTCTACAGAAGATGAAACATCAGAAAGTGTCAAATTAATGACCATTCACGCATCTAAAGGTCTCGAATTTAAAATTGTCTTATTAGGCGATCTTTTCGCTAATTTAAACACAAAAAATTCCAAAGATTTAAAATTCTACAACAAGAAAGATAAAAATTATTTTATGTTGACCAAAATAATGGATAACCTAGATAAAAACACACTGGAATTGATAAAGGAATTTTACCTTGATGAGGTATACGATGAAACAGAAGTATTAAGAAAAATATATGTTGCAATAACGAGGGCTTCTGAAATGTTTATTCCAATAATCTTTAACGAAAACAAAGAAAACGTTGCAAAATATCTAAAATTATCAGATGACGAAATAGAAGAATTAAAAAAGGAAATTAAAAGTTTTGAATACGTAGAAATTAATAATGTAGAAATTCCAACAGAACAAAAAAAGCACACAAAGGAAAAAGAAGATATTCCACAAGAAAATTTAAAAGATTTTTCCCATCTATCGTATAAATCGTACATCTCACCCACTACATTATACGGATATCTAGGAAATGAAAACGAGGCAAAAGAAGAGATAACATTGGATTTAAACGAACAAACTTTTAAAGGATCGCAAATTCACAGAAAACTCTCAAACGCAAATACACTCTCACAACTGAGATACCTTGAAGAAACTGGAGAAATAAAGGTGAAACTTTCACATAAAATAGGACATCTTTTTGAAAATTCAAAAATCTTGCCAGAGTGGAGAATAGTAAAGCCTTTTTTCCATAAAAACAGAAAATACATGCTCTTTGGCATACCAGATAAAGTAATCTTTAAAGACAATTTCATATACATTCTTGATTTTAAAAACACAAAAAATTTAGACGATGAAAAATACATATTCCAAGTAAATTTTTATATGTATCTCTTAAAAGATTTTGGAAATGTAAAAGAAGCATACATTATCTCCACTAAAACAGGAGATATGCTAAAAATATCGTATAAAGAAGGATTTGAAGAGATGATAAAAAAAGCTATAGATAATTTTGAGAAGGTGGAAAAATGAAAAGAGCTATAATTACAAAATTAGATGAAAATCACTTTGAATATATGGCAAATGAAATGGAAAAATACTATGACCCATTTTCTTTTTTATTTATCGGACCCACGGGATACTATGTAAGGCAAATATCTGATAAATTTTCAGAAAAACTTGGAAAGACAATAAACCGAGATGCTTTTAGGGTAATAAATCAATATGTTGTTGAAACTTTAAAACTAAACAATATGGACACGGTATTTTTCGACAGGGATTTTTTTAAAGCATTTATAGCTTCTCAAATAGAAGAGTATATTAAAAATGAAAAAGACGATGAATATTTGGAATTTTTAAGGACAGTTTCAAGATCAAAAGGCATTTTAAATTACATACTTGAACTTTTTGAAAAAGCATGGGAAATCAAAGTTTCAAGCGGAGATTTTCTCACACCGTATTACTATGAAATAAATCAATTACTTGAAAAAAACGAAAAAATTTCAAAACTAATCTTAAATCTACTAAATGATACAAGCCTTATTATGCAAAAATCTGGAAATATCTTTGATCAGATAACCACATACAAATGGTACGTTGAAGAATACTTTGAAGAAAAAAAGAAAAATCTTGTTTTAAGTGGCTTTTTCGATATTCCACCCATCTTAAAAGACGTTTTTAAAAAGATGTTTAAAAACTTTGAAAATGTCTATTTTTACGTTTGGGAACAAATAAACGATAGGGCCTTTAATCAACTCAACGACATATACAATTTTTTGAAAAGCGAAGGCTTCAAAATAGAAGAGACAATTCCACATACACTCAAATTAAAAGATAAAACAAAAGTAACTTCCTACAAAAACTCTATTGTGGAAATCTACGAAATAACTGGAAAAATAAAGGAACTCTTAATAAATGGTAAATCACCAAATGAGATAGCAATTGTCGTACCAAATTTTTCAATTGCAAAACAATTCTCTGAAAAATTAACGGAAATTGGTATACCAAACAACGTTAATTTACAATCAAAACTATCGGAGAGTAAAATTGTAAAAATCTTACTCCAACCAATAAAAACCATTTATTACAACTTTGAAACAGAAGATCTTCTAGCATTAATAGAATCTCCATATATAGATACAAGACAACTCACAATAGAAAAGATAGAAAAATTCTTTAGAGAATTCCGTATGTTAGATGAAAAATTTTCAAAAGAAAAAATACAAGAAATATCTGCGCATATAAAACAACTTGAAAAAATAAAAGATGATGATACATACCAAGACAGAATGGAAAAGATAGAAGAATACAAAGTCTTTATAGAAATTCTGGACAATTTGCTCAATTTATTGGAAGAGGTCAAAAACGGTATAACTAATGACTTCATCACATGGTTTATTGAATTCATAAAATTTTCAATAGAAAAGTTTGATATATTTACAAACGATAAATACCTCTTTGAAATAAAAGAAGAAAAAAATGCACTTATAAAATTCATAGAAGTACTAAATAACCTAAAAAGTTATAATTTAAAAATAAACTCTTGGAGAACTTTCTATAAAATACTAACAAGTATTATAAACGTTGAAAAATACAGATTCTCCGAAAGAAAAGAAAATGCAATAGACATATTTGATATAACCCAAGCAAGATTTGTACGGAAAAAATTCAAATTTTTTGTTAATTTCACTGACGCATTTTATCCAAATTTTGATATTAATCCACTTATCTTAAACGTTTTATCTGATCCAAACAAATTAAGATCATTTAATGAGGAGATAGAAAGAAGAAACGTAATACTTTCGTTGATCTTTTCGGAAAATAATCATATATCATTTCCTCATTCAACCCTATCAGGAGAACCCATTTTACCTTCTACATACGCAACTGAATTTGGAGAAGTAAAAGATATTGAAACAAGTTTTTACATAATTCCACAAGCCAGCAAAATATACTCAGAATTTGATAAAAATTTATATAAAGCATTTAACGAAGAAAGAAAGTTAAAATTAAACGTAGAATGGAAAAGTAGTTTAAACGTAAAAAAAGTAAGTCACAGTTTAATCTCAACATATGTTAATTGTCCGTTCAAACTCTTTTTATCGGAAAAAGCAAATGTAAGAAACATAGATAGTGACAAATCCAATCTATACATAGGTATTTTTTACCACAGGGTTCTAAAAAGATATTTTGAAGAAGTTGTTTTTGAATTAAAAAAACTAGTCGAAGAAGTATACGATGAAGTATTTATAGAAGAATTCTTTCAATATTCCATACCAAAGTCGATAAACATAGAAAATTATACAAAAAAACTAAACGAATTTTTAATGCATTTACATGAAAACGTGGAATCTAAAAATATATACCAACTTGAAAAAACATACATGACTAAATTAAGGGGAAATATTTTGGCAGAAGCACGTATTGATAGAATAGATAAAGATAAAGATTCTTATACAATTATAGACTACAAAAAAAATTCAAAAAATAGTGATATGGGTCAACTTCTCTTGTACGACTATATCTTCAAAAGTAATATAAACAAAGATTTTGAAACTACGCTGTTATTTTTGGGAATAGAAGATAGAAAAAGTTATAAAATTAAAAGAATTAAAGAAAAAATTTACTATAACTATTATAAATCAGAAAAAGAAATAGACTACGATATTTACTTATCTTGGCTTGATAGTATACTGGAAAAGCTAACAAGCGGAGATATAACCCCTATATTCGTCGAGCAAAACAACGTAAAACCATTTATGATGTATTTAAAAGATATGGGATTTAAAATACAAAGTAAAAAAAGATTTTGCAAATCTTATGCCGTTTCTTGCCATTTTTACGAAATTTGCAAAAATTTCGAAATCTACAACAACGTAAAATTAGTAGAAAAGTAAACAAAATGCTCCAACACAACAAAATTTCATTTATATTGCCATATTATTAAGCAATGGTTAAATTGTTGATTTATTTTAAAGTTATTGTTATAATCCGATTGTAAATGTACGTTGTGGGGGTGAAAAATATGAAAAAAAGGATATTTGCCGAAGATATTGCTATATGTCTAGCGGGAACAAGAAAAGAACCTTTAAATTATAGGGAAAAATACGACAATTTTTACAGAGCGGCAAAACTTTTCCTTGAAACAAAAGATGAAGAACTTACAAAGCACATCCTGGATGAAGAATTTGAAAATTTATTTCAAATTTTCAAAGAAACAATTTGCAAAACAAAATTTTTCAATTTTATAAATCCTATCCCAAAAGAATTTTCAAAGATTTTTTTGATAAACAATAAAGAATACGAGGTAGTATTAAAAACGGACTTTTACGTAAAAAATAGAAGAAAAACCTTTTATTATTTTATACTACCAGATGCTATGGGGTGGACAGAATCAGCACTAAAACACTTTCACAGACTTGGAAATGACATTATCAACTACACACTCCCACCTGAGGAATCAGAATTTAGAATCATTAATCTTTTTAAAAGAAACATAATAAAAGGAAATAGTGTAAGCTACAGATATCACAGAAAAGTTTCACATATAGTTTCTAAAATGGTTTCAACTTTCTAAAAAATCCCCCCAGTTTTTCGGGGGGAATTACTTATTTGTTTACTTTTTCCTTTAATTCCTTACCAGGTTTGAATTTTGGGACCTTTCTTGCAGGGATTGTTATTTTTTCTCTTGTTCTTGGATTAACTCCTGTCCTTTCCTCTGCTTCTCTTACCTCAAACGTTCCAAAACCAATAAGCTGAACTTTTTCTCCATTTGACAAAGCCTCAGTTATAGTTTCAAAAACCGCATCAATAACTGCTTTGATATCTTTTTTCTTTAATTCTGGCATCTTTTCTGCTACCTTGTTTACAAGTTCCTTTTTACTCATAACTTTTCCCTCCTCACATGTGATAGTTAAAATACGTATATAATATATCATTTTTTTACATCAGAATGCAAATTATTTTCTAAAACTTTTTCTATAGAAATCATCTATGATTTTTGCAATATCAAATTTTGTCTTGTTTTCAGAAGAAATAACAAGATCCGCATCCTTTGAGAATGTAAAATGAAATTTTTCATACAAATCGTCTAAATTTTGAAATTTATCAGAGACCATCTTTATCCTTCTAATAAATTTTTCTTTGGGGACCTTTATGTATACTACCTTTCCCTTGTAGCGATCCTTTTCCGCTATCAAACCAAGGGTAACTATTATCTTTTCATCAAACCTTTTAAACCTTTTTAAAAATTTTCTTTCAAGGTTTTCTAAAGTAACAAACCCATTGGAAAGAAGTATTGCATTAAATCTCTTTCCCGTTTCAAGGTTTAAAATTTCATCAAAATCGATTATATCGTAACCAAAATCTTCCTTTAAAATTTTACCCACAGCCGACTTTCCACTCCCAGGAAGTCCGATTATGTACAACGGCAAAATATCCCCCCTAATCGGTAATTATTTTCAAAAATACCTTTCTTCTCCTTGGACCATCAAATTCGCAAAAATATATTCCCTGCCAAGTTCCTAGTAAAATTTTACCACTTTCTATAATCAAAGTAATACTAGGGGAAACAAGTGTAGACTTCACATGAGAATCTGAATTACCCTCTAAGTGTGTGTATTCCCAATTTGGTGGTACTATTTTGCTCAAAGTCCTCTCTATATCACCTTTTACAGATGGATCTGCATTTTCATTAATGGTAATACCTGCAGTAGTGTGTGGGATAAACACTACACAAATTCCAGATTTTACACCAGAATCTTTTACCACTTTGTTCACTTTTTCTGTGATATCAATCAAAGAATTTCTAGATCTTGTCATAACCTCAAAAGAATAAAGCATTTTTACTCCCCCTTTTTCTCGAATATTATAACACAAAAATTAGTAAATATGCAATTTTCCTTGACTTTTTTTCAATATTTTACTATAATATTTTTTGCAAATAACTTGCATTTGCAAAAATAGGGGTGTGAAAATTGACAAAGTGGAGAAAAGCCATTTGGGATATACTTAAAAATAGTAAAAAACCACTGTGTGCAGAAGAGATTTACAAAATAAATGGCTTTAAACCGAATCTATCGACTATTTACAGGGCGCTTAATTACCTTGAGAAAAAGAATATTATCTCATCTGTATCATTTGAAAATTCCACAAAGTACTTTTTCCCAAAAGAAAGACATATTCATTTTCTATATTGTATTAAATGTGGAAACATTGAAGTTTTTAACGAATGTACGGCAAAAGAAATAAAAATGAAAATCGAAAAACAATTTGACTATCAAATACTAGATCACGTGTTTTATTTTAAAGGAATTTGCAAAAAATGTAGAGAGGAGGAATGATTGTGAAGAAGTTTTTTTTACTTTTCTTGCTATTTTCCTCTGTTATGTTCTCATATGTAGTAGTTACTATAAATCCATATTATTTGTTGGTAAGTGAACTTTTAAAAGGTGTAGACGATGTAAAGCTATTATTACCCCCAAACGTAAATCCACACGTTTATTCCCTAAAAGTAAGTGATGTAAAATTACTAGCAAAAGCAAATTTAATAATTGCAAATGGAAATTTAGAACCAAATTTAGAAAAATACGATAATGTTTTATACGTAAAAAACTACATTCCAGAAGTATTTATAGAACATAAAAATCCTCATTTTTGGCTTGATCCATACTTTGTGAAGTTCTATATCATACCTTCACTTTCTGAAGAATTTTACAAAATGTATAAAGATAACAAAATAATGGAAAATGAAAAAAAATTATTGGAGAAAATAGATATATTTATAAAAGATGCATGGAAAGTATTAAAAACTGACGGATTGGTACTTGTAAATCATCCAAGCTTTTATTACTTTTTCAAGGAATTTGGAATAAAAATAAAATGGTTAGAAGAGGGGCACAACGTATCCATTGGTCTTAAGAAGATTATAAATACCATAAAGGGGAGAAAACTTATCGCATTATTCACTGAAAAACAACAACCTGAAAGTAAAATTAAAGTAATCTCAAAAGAATTAAAGAAAAAATACTATGTTCTTGATCCATTGGGAATAGATGCAAAAAATTTTGTGGATTTATATTACAAAAACCTTGAAATTATAAGGAAGGCGTTGAAAAATGAATAATATCGCCATTTTAGTTGAAAATTTAAATTATAAAATTGGTGAAAAGGAAATCCTAAAAAATATCAATTTTAAGATAAAAAAAGGCGAATTTGTAGGAATTATAGGCCCCAATGGTGCGGGTAAATCCACCCTTATAAAGATAATCGTAGGAGAAATCAAAAACTACACGGGACAGATATCGGTAAATGGAAAAATTGGTTATCTTCCCCAAGTTCAAACTATTAACAGAGAAGTACCTATTAATGCTTTACAATTTGCAAAAATGGGAGCGTATAAGAAAAAGGTAAGTAAAGAACAAATATCAACCCTTCTAAAAAACGTAGGACTAGCTGGAAAAGAAAGACAACTTGTTGGAACAATGTCAGGTGGAGAACTTCAAAGACTTTCACTTGCACGAGCACTTTTATACAACCCTGATATTTTGATCTTAGACGAACCAGAAGCAGGTGTTGATCAAATGGGAAAAGCTAGGTTCTACGAACTTTTGTATAAAGTTAAAGAGAAAAAAAACTTAACAATTTTGATGATTTCACACGATATAGGTATGGTTTTTGAAAAGTGTACCTCTGTAATGTGCTTAAATAAAACATTACATTGCCATGGGCCTACCGAAAAAATCAAACCAGACGAATTAAAAATATTATTCCCGGACTTTGATCTATGGCTTCGTGCAAAAAATCATTACGAAAGGGAGCATGAAAATGGAGATATTTGAACTTGAATTTTTAAGAACGGCATTAATAGCAACTATTTTAGCAGCTATTTCCTCTTCTATTATGTCTCCTACTATTGTTTTTAAAAGAATGGAATTTATAGGAGATGGAACCGCTCATGCGGCTTTTGCAGGATTGGCAATTGCGCTGCTTCTTGGATTAGATTATAGATTAATTTCAATAATTACTGCCATTATCTTTTCTCTACTTATAAGTTATTTCACAAACAAAAAACATATACACGAAAATAGCGCAATTGGTATGTTACTTCCAGTTTTTATGTCCATTGGCGTAATTATCCTTTCAAAAAGTTCAACTTACACCCAAAATATAACAAGTTATCTGTTCGGAGATATTCTACTTGTAAACATGAAAGATGTGTACTTTTTGATATTTGTAGTTATCTTAGAATCACTATTTTTTTTCTTTTATAAAGAGGAAATACTATATTTTCTTGCAGATGAAAAAATGGCTGGATTCTACGGTGTAAAAACACAATTTTTAAGAACGACATTATTAAGCTTAATTTCAGTTGTAGTTGTAAGTATCGTTAAAATATCCGGAGTTATTCTTTTAGGAGCGTTAATTATAATTCCAGGGATTGTTTCAAAAAAACTTGCAAAATCATACAAAGGATTGTTTTTGATATCAACACTATTTAACATTTCCGTTTCATTTATAGGGTTTTATTTTGCTTATCTTTTTGATATTGCACCAGGTCCATCAATTGTACTTGTGTCATTTATATCATTTGTTGTGCTCTCGTTAATTTTTTAATAGTTTTGTTGCTTTTTTCGATCTTGGCATTTCCATTTTTCATAGGTATTGATCTTCCAGAATATCCCGCACCTCAAATCGAGTTGTTTGCAAAAGCAGACTTTGGTATTTTGTATTTCACATTGCCATTTGGTACATATAACGAAGATGGTAGCTTTTATCTAAAAGATAATATTGAACTTAACTATGTAAAAAGTTTTTTAGGAATTGAACTTCAACTTACCCCAAGTTTTTCAAAAAATCTATACATGAAGCTTTCCACTGACATACCACTTATTAAGGCAATCTCGATGAAGCAATTTGACTTTTTAAATTTAAAAGTAGGTTTGGGTTTAAAACTTTCCATACTCAAATTAGAAGCAGGTGTAATTGGAATGGTAAAAAAACTAAAAGATAATTCCTTGGAAATGAAATTTGGAAAAATGTATTACATAGCAAGTGGATTTGCATTTTAAAGGCTCTGGAAACAGAGCCTTTTTATATGGTATAATTTTTTTGAGGTGATTTGTTTGAGAGTATTAACTATCGGAGTTTTTGATGGAGTACACATTGGACATGTAAAAATTTTAAACACTTTAAAAAAAATGGCAGAGACTTTTCAATCTAAACCTGAAATATACACTATAGTATTTCCTATGGAATATTATACTGGTAAATTTGATGGACTTTTGATACCACTTGAAGATAGAATAACATTACTTGAACTATATGGAGATGTATTTACATTAAATCTGGAGGAAATTAAAAATATTGAAGCAAAAGATTTTTTTGAATTTCTATCAAAAAACACAACTGGCATAGTGGTTGGAAAAGATTTTAGATTTGGCAGAAATGCAAAAGGAGATATTAAACTACTTGAAAAACTTTCAAAAGAAGAAGGAATTAAATTAAAAATAGTGGATGATTTAATAGTAGGCGGAGAAAGGGTTAGTAGTACATTAATTAGAAAGTTGATCAAAGAAGGAAAAGTAAAAAAAGCAAACAAACTACTTGGAAGGGCATATCCCATCTATGGTAGGGTTTATAAAGACAAGCAACTTGGAAAAAAACTTGGATTTCCCACCGCAAATATTAGAAGGGGTAAAGAACTTATTATCCCTAAATTTGGTGTTTACCTATGTAGAGTTTATACACCAAAAAGATACTACGGGCTCATTAACATAGGACTAAGACCCACTATTGAGAAAACTAAAAATGTAAAATACGAAGTTTACATTTTAGATTTTGAAGGTAATCTATACGGAAAAGAAATTAGAGTAGAATTACTTGATTTTTTACGAGAAGAAAAAAATTTTTCCTCAATTGATGAATTGATAAAACAAATGCACGAAGACAAAAAAATAGCAAGAAAGATATTGGAGAGAGAATATGAATATTGAAAAAATTGCAAAAAAAATTGTCGAAGAATATCCAAGAATTCACAGTGAAAAAGATCCATTTAAAGTTTTAATTACAACCGTTTTAAGCCAAAGAAGCAAAGATGAAAACACGGAAATAGCAGCTAAAAATTTATTTAAAAAATACAAAACAGTGGAAGAACTTTCAAAAGCTAAAGAAGAAGCCCTTTATGAACTAATTAAACCCGCAGGACTCTACCGACAAAAGGCTAAAAGAATAATAGAAATTTCAAAAATAATTATAGAAAAATTCTCAGGCAAAGTTCCCGATAATCTAAACGATTTAATTTCTTTGCCCGGGGTTGGAAGAAAAACTGCAAACATAGTATTGTACGTTTCTTTTTCAAAACCTGCCCTTGCGGTAGATACACACGTCCATAGGATTTCAAACAGAATTGGCTGGGTAAAGACTAAGACTCCTGAAGAAACAGAATTTGAACTTATGAAAATCCTTCCCAAAAATCTTTGGGGGCCTATTAACGGTTCGATGGTGGAATTTGGGAAAAATGTATGTCTACCTAGAGCACCAAAATGTAATATTTGTCCAATTTATAAGTATTGTAAATGGGAGGGGAAAAAGTGATACCACTATTTGATCTCACAAGACAATACAAGGAAATAAAAGAAGAAATAATAAACGCCATTGACAACGTTCTATCAAGCGGAAGAGTCATTTTAGGTCCAGAAGTAGAAAAACTAGAAAAGACTATAGCTGATTTCATAGGTGTTAAATACGGGGTAGGTGTTGCAAATGGAAGCGACGCCTTGGTTATAGCACTTAGAGCAATGGGAATCCAAGAAGAAGATAAAGTTATCACCACACCTTACACGTTTTTTGCAACCGCCTCATCTATCGTGAGAAATAAGGGAATTCCCATATTTGTTGATGTAGATAAAGAAACTTACAACATAGATTTAAACCAAGTTGAAAATGTACTAAAAAAAGAAAAAGTATTCGGCATAATACCCGTACACCTTTTTGGAAGAACTGTTAACTTGGAGGATTTAAACTTTCTAAAAGAAAAATACGGTATAAAAATATTGGAAGATTGTGCACAATCTATAGGTTCTGAAGGTATCATTAACAATACCGTAAAAAAAAGTGGAAGTATAGGAGATGCTTCCATCTTTTCGTTTTTCCCCACAAAAAATTTGGGAGCATATGGTGATGGGGGATTAATAGTTACAAATGATGAAAATATCTATCAAAATGCTAAATCTCTCAGAGTTCACGGTACAAAAAAGAAATACTTTCATGATGAAATAGGCTATAACTCCAGACTCGATGAATTACAAGCGGCTATTTTAAACGTAAAATTTAAATACATAAAAAAGTGGACTGAAAAAAGGATAGAAATTTCCAAAAAATACGCAAAAGAATTTGAAAAACGCAAATTAGACTTAAAATACCCCAAAACAAGCGGAAAATTAAAGGTTCACGTTTTTCATCAGTATGTGGTTGAATTTGGTTCAAATGAAAAAAGAGAAAAGGTAAAAAGACATCTTGCAAGTAAAGGAATTGGAACTAGCATTTATTACCCTGTTCCTTTGCACCTTCAAAATTGTTTCAAATATCTAGGTTACAAAGAAGGAAGTTTACCCGTTTCAGAAAAACTATCAAAAACAACGCTTGCTTTACCAATTTTTCCTGAATTGTCCTTTGAAGAAGTAGAAATAATTGTAGATGAAATAGAAAAAGCTTTAAGGAGGTAGAATATGGAAAATCAGACACTTGAAGAACTTTTAAAGAGGTATCTAAAAGTAAAGGAAACTATAAAAGAATTAAATAGGGAGAAAAAAGAACTAGAAGAAATGATAGTTGATTTCGTTGAACACATGGATATCGACAATATCGTTGTGGATGGGGTTTTAATTGAATTTACAAGAAAAACAAAAATAAACATAAAGTAACACTCATATCTCAAGGGGGAGGAGAAAGTATGGAAAAATTTTTCAAAATTAGGGAAAGTGGTTCAAGTGTAAAAACCGAGATAGTTGCTGGTATCACTACCTTTCTTACCATGGCATATATTATTTTCATCAACCCAAACATCTTAATCAACGTGATCCCCGGATTAAGCCCAGACAATCCGCTATATGCTCAATTCTTCGGTGCATTTATGGTTGCAACCATTTTAGGTGCTGCAACTGCAACGTTAATAATGGGACTTTGGGCAAATTATCCATTTGCACTTGCACCTGGTATGGGACTAAATGCGTATTTTGCATTTACAGTTTGTGGAAAGCTCGGTATTGACTGGCGTGTTGCACTTGCAGCGGTATTTATTGAAGGTATTCTATTCATACTACTCACAATAAGCGGTGTTAGAGGCTTTGTAGTTAAGGCAATTCCAAATTCTGTTAAAATAGCAACAAGTGCAGGTATTGGATTGTTCATCGCATTTATCGGTCTTAAAAGTGCAGGTATCGTTGTTTCAGACCCCGCAACCTTTGTAACATTAGGTGATATAACATCACATACCGCATTAGTTACTATTATAGGGTTTTTCATTATTTCTATTTTATTTGCACTAAAAGTGCCCGGTTCAATATTAATAGGAATTTTGGCTTCCACATTTATTGGGGCAATCCCCATATTTGGAGTTACAAAATTCCAAGGAATCGTGGGAAAAATACCTGATATATCCCCAACATTTCTAAAACTATTTGAAAAATTCTCTTGGACAGATCTTGCTTCTGGAACTTTCTGGATTGTAGTATTCACCTTCTTCTTTGTAGACTTTTTTGACACACTTGGAACTTTAACGGGACTTGCTGAAAGTGCTGGTTTTATAAAAAAAGGAGAATTTCCAAGAGCAAACAAAGCCTATTTAGCAGATGCCATTGGTACCACAGTAGGTGCATTGTTTGGAACTTCGACTGTTACAACATATATCGAAAGTAGTACGGGTATAGCAGAAGGTGGGAGAACAGGACTTACAGCTGTTACAGTGGCTATTTTAATGCTTTTAATGCTCTTTTTTGCACCTCTTGGATTAACAATTCCTGCCGCAGCAACGGCACCTGCACTAATCTTTGTCGGAGCATTAATGCTAAAAGGTTTAAAATTAATCAATTGGGATGACATAACAGAGGCTATTCCCGCCTTCATTACAATGATTGTAATGCCACTTACCTACTCTATTGCAAATGGAATTGCATTGGGATTAATTGTATATCCAATTGTAAAGACATTTAGCGGCAAAACAAAAGATGTCCATATCCTAAACTGGCTCCTTGCATTTTTATTCATCCTATATTTAATCTTCCTTAGAGGATAAAAAAAGGGGAGGTAGCTCCCCTTTTTTTTTTAAAACTTCAAATGTTACAAATAAATTAAACAAAAAGATAATTTATGTGTATATAGACTTTTTTAATATATACTAATATTTTCATTGCAATATTTTTGACAATCATCTTATTTTTTGTTATATATAAATTAGGATGTTTTTTTATACTGTGGGGGGATTTTTTTTGAGAAAAGGGTCAATTAGTATCATTCTTTTAATGTTACTTGTAGTTTTTACAATATTTTCTGCTGCTACATTTAGCATACTTAAAAACACAGAAAATATGTATTTTAGAAAAATAAAAGAAGAAAACGTCGAATTTATCGCAAATAATCTTTTAGAATTTTCCATTGCAACTGTTAAGATGGGGGTAGATAACTCAAGTAATTTAAGAGAAGATATATTTTCATTTAAAGACTATTCACAAGAAGTCTCCTATATAAAAAATGTAAAGTGGCCTACTCAAACAAAGCAATTTATAGAAAAAAAAGTAGACACAAAAAAGGCAACAATTATATTCTCAAATAACAAAAAATTAAGCACTTCATCATTTGAAAAGCTTTCCCTCAAAGATTATTACAAAGAATTTAAAAAATATATAGAAAGCTTTCCTAATCTTTCGGTATTTTCTGCTGTATATAAAATCAAAAATAGTGGAAAATACCTACTTTACGTTAGAATAAAAAAAGAAAACACTGGATTTAACAAAATTGCCATATTTACCTCCGAAAAGTTAAACAAGTATATTTACTATTCTCAAGAAGAACCGTTAATTTACTTTACAAGCAATGAGATAATATACGGTCCATTAAAGAGTAATGACTATATCAACGTGTACCAATATTCAGGAACCGATCAAAAATTTACCGTACTTGGAACATTAGAAGTTCCTGGGATCAAATACTATAATGAAAGCAACAATACATCAACTACATATGATTCACAACACAATCCAGACATGGTTTACGATTTATTAAAATTAAAAGGAAATCCACCTGTAAAATTTGTAGATTCTGATATAGGTTTTACAAATATTTATAAAGATTATTCTAGTGCTACATCAAAACTTGTACTCCCTTTAGAAGATTTTTTAAATACATCTACAGAGTGTGGAATTAAATTGCCAAATAATGCAATTATTACCTCAAAGGTTGTAAATGGTGAAAATATATTAACTATATATACTAATGGTAAAAGTTATGAACTATCCTGGGAAGTAGGAGAACTTCCAAAAGCAAGAATAAGATACAACGGTAAATCAAATAACGTAAAGTTTAATGGGGTTATAACTTCTGATTACGATATAGAACTGACGGATAATAACCCCCTACAAAAAAGGTTATTTACCTATGATGGAAACTTAACCATATTCTCTAAAAGTAATATCTACATCAACACACGTATAGTACCGTATAAAACCCTATTAAATGTTTCTTTTGATTTGAACAAAGAAATATCATTAGAAAAAACAGAGGAAATTAAAAATTTCGTGTTAAATAACGAAGATTCCTCTTTGGATTTAGTTGCAAAAAACGATGTAATTATAAGATCAAATAAAGATTTTTCAAGAATAAACAACCACAAAATATTTGCAAATATATATTCTTTCAACGGCTCTTTTAGGGTAGAAGACTATCAAAATGGTCAAAAAAACAAGCAACTCTTTATTTTCGGAAGTATTATGCAAAGAAAAAGGGGACCAGTGGGACTTGTTGGGCAATATGTTCCTGGTTATTACAAGTTTTACGTTCATGACTCAAGGGCTTTGCTTGGAAGAATTGGAACAAATGCCACTCCATCAAAGAAACAGAGTATCATGATACTTTATTTGGAGAATGTTATAAATAGGGGATAGGAGGGGGTTTTTTTGAAAAAAGGGTTTAGCCTAACCGAAACACTTGTTTCATTATTGCTTATAGCTTTAATATCAACAGGGGTATTCTCCCTGGTTTCTTTTTCTTCATTTCAAAATGGAAAATTAAAATTTCAAAACAAACTTTCAAATTTCAAACAATTTGTAGTCAATGAAATACTAATACGTGGCGTAAAAGATAAAAGCATAGAATCTCTGCCAAATATACTAAACAAAAAATTTTACGGGACACAAGATCCAAACATATATCCAAAACTCTCAAGGATTAAGGTAGAAAAAGTATATAAAAGTTCAAATATTGTTATTGCAAGGATATTAAAAGTAACGATACTAAAAACCGCAAACAAGACAGAAGAATTTCTAATATTCCAAGGAAGACCATAATGGGGGGGAGAATATGAGCTTTTCAATTTCCGGAATAATCTCTTTTCTTCTTATCTTTGTAATATTATTTGCAACTGTTTTATCTCTTTTTTTACTTTTGACAAAAAATTTAGAAGTTACATTTAAAAATTGCAGTTTAGAACAATGTACAATATATTCTTTTTACACTTTACAACATTTTTTTAAAAATGCAAATGTATCATATGGAGTAAAAGTTTTAGAAAATGAAATTTCATTTATCGTTTCCACGCCTGATGGAAAGGGAAAAGAATATAAATACATATTAGAAAGTGACAATACGGAAAAAGTTATTAAATTATTTGATGGAAAAAAATACTACAAAATAGTTTCAATCCCTGGGGTAATTTCCGTAAAATTTAGCGTTAGAGAAAATCTTCCCACAGTGGAATTTTCATTTGGAAAACACAAAAGCAAGTTTATACTAACCTCTGATATCTCCACGTAGTTTACAACTAACAAAAAAATATGTATAATTAAAGAAAAACTCATGGAGGAGTAGATATGAGAGATTTTTTGCTTGGTATTTTAATGGGTATTGCAAATTTACTCCCTGGAATTAGTGGTGGTACTATTGCGGCAATTTCAGGAAGATACGATATAATATTAAAAGCATTTTCAGATTTATTATCCTTTAAAATTAAAAAAAATTCTTTAAAAACCGTTGCATTTCTTATCTTTGGTATAGCAATATCCATCTTGCTACTTTCTAAAATTCTTTCAAAAGTTTTTGAAAAATATCCAGAATATTCTTATGGTCTTTTCTCTGGCCTCATTATCGGTGGACTTTTTTACCTTTTAAAAGAAATAAAGATAAAAAAAATCTCAAATTTTTCAATAATTACCTTCTCATTTGTTATCACGTATTTTATATTATCTTTCACTCAATCTGTAGAAAAATCAAATACAAATTTGTTTTACTTGTTTGTTAGTGGCATAATAGGTGCAGCCACCATGGTTCTCCCAGGCATTAGTGGCTCTTCCATGTTATTAATATTGGGAATATACAAACAAGTCATAGATGCTATTTCAAGTTTGGATTTTAAAATTTTGATACCCTTTGGTCTTGGCGTTTTATTTGGATTGATACTAATCGTTAAACTCTTAGAAATTTTAATGGAAAAATTCAGAGAAAAAGTTATTTCCTTTTTAATAGGCTTGACCTTAGCAGGTACATTTTTGATCTTCCCAGTCACTACAAAATGGTTTTCATATGTATACTTTGTATTGGGTATTCTTATCTCAAAATATCTAGAAGCAATTTTAAAAGAATAAGTCCTTCCGTTTGGAAGGACTTATTTTTATAATTCAAAATCAATTTTCAAATCTTTTCCCTTAATTTTTTTGAATCTTAATTTCCTCATCTGGAATTGTAATACAAAATTTCATGCCTGTTATAGTAACAGTTGCTCCATCATAACCTTATCTGTGTTAGTGTTGCATTTTCAGATAATTCAACCTCATTTCACCTTATCATTTTGAAATACTTTTAAGGTACTCAAAAATTTCTTCTTTTGTTTTTAAAGGTGTTGCATCAAACAAAACATTACTCCAATCATCTATAACATTTTCCCACATATTATCTGTCATCTTAGAATATGTATCAAGCAATTTTTCTGCATTAAATTTCAAATCGTTTTCTATTAAAGCATAATGTGCTATAAACCTTGCATAAGATTCATATACGCTTACATATGTAGGATTGTTAATAAGATTTTGGATCTTTTCTCTGATGCTTAATATAATATTTGTACTTACACCCATCTTTTGTAATTCTGAAAGGAATTCATTTAAGTGTTTTACAATTATTGCACCCCATACACTGTTTTTAGGAACATCATACCAACTTGAAGGATTCCTTAACACAACCTTTTTCATATAATTTGTTTCAACTGAAAGATAGTTGTAATTTTGAAAATCTCTATTTGCGTTATCTAAAGCTCTTTCAAATTCATCTTTGATCACTTTTATTGCACTATTTGGGATAGAGTTTTCTGTCAAGATATCCTCTATTTTTTTACCGTATTTTTCTTTCAAGTAATTTATCTGATTGTCAAGTGATTTTTTGTACTTTGAAAGTTGTTTCTCTGCCATACCATATGAAGATTTATACACATCTTTAAGTTTCTCAAGTAAGTATATGGCCTCTTGCATCATTCCACTTTTGTAATATTCAAAGGCAGATGCGTGCAAGAAGTCAATTACACCATTTGGTACCCCCCAGACACCTTTTAAGTTCATATACTTTACAGCCTTTATTTCCATATTTGCAAGCCAATAAATAAAATCACTTACAGGTTTAACGGTGGGGGGTTGAAGTTTAAATATCATTCCCGTAAAAAATCTATATATATCTTCTCCGCGCGAAGCCTTTGTAATATTTGGATTTTTCCAATCGGGAAATCTATTCCAACCACCTGGCATATTAATTATCGTCTTTTTGGCATATTCTACGTACTTATCAAATGTAAGTACAACTAGTTTTTTAACTTCTTCTTTATATTGCTTTTCATCTATTAAAGAAAGCAACTTTCTCATCATTATATGTAAACTGTGAAATCTCATCGCAAGTGCTTTATACGTATTTCTTTCGTTAAAACAAAGAAGTGAAGTTTCATACAAACTTATGGAATCTATAAGTGCTTGTGTGGTTGCAAAATCAAATTTATCTAAAATATCTTTGTTTTTTTCAATATAAGGTATAAGAACAGAAAGCCATTTATGTTTGACTTTCACAACCTTTTGGAAATCACTAAATTCTTGATTAAATATCTCCTTGTAGTTATGGTCCAAGTTTTTCTTTAAATTTTCTATTTCAAATTCCTGTACCGCTAGTGTTGCAAGGTAAAAATACGACTTGCCATACGTGTGATTTATCTTTACACTTTTTAGCAATTTTTCCTTTGCTTGGGTATAATATTGCTTAGCTAATGCCGGCATACTAGCTTTTTGCATCTTTATTTTTTCAAGCTGAGCTTTTAACTGTTTCCTTATATTTTCTATCTGTGCAATCCTTTGGTTTTCTATTTCAAATTCATTAAACGGTATATTTTTATTTTTGTATTCTCTTATCTTTTGTTGCTCCCATACTTTTTTATTTAGATAAGAAAACTCACCTTGTTGTTTTTCCAATGCGTCCAGTTTTGATTCAAGACTGGATATATATTCAGAAGCTTTTGGATATTCTTCGATAATTTTTGCAAAAGTAAGGTATGCCGCATTTCCATCTTTAAAATAAACTTCTGATATAAAATGATTCCACCTCAAATAGGTTGAAGAATAAGATACAGTCAAAGCAAGTATTGATATTAATATTGCCTTACCTCCTGTTACTTCTTTTAATTTCCTCTTCGTAAAGTATGGACCAATCGCTAAACTTGCAAATACCGTTGCGGCAAGTGCGTTTGGCAAAAGATGTCCTGGAAAACTAAAGAAACTTTGAATGGCAAATCCCACTATGGAAATGGATAATGAAAGAAAAAGTAGTAGATCATCCCTCTCATCTATTTTTTTTGGAATTGTAAAAAAGTAATACACAAGTATAACTAATAGTAAAACTATTAAAACAAATCCAACGGTACCAGTTTCACCAAGTACTTGAAAATAATCGTTGTGTGCTCTCTTAAAATTATTCCATCCATAGTACAATTCTGGGTGTTTTTTCAAATATTCTCCCATCTTTGAAAGAGAAAGTAACTGGTATGTTCCTATACCACTCCCAAATATTTTGTGATCCTTCCACAATTCAAGTGAGGTAAACCATGACAAAAACCTTTCATCTTTACTCGAAACAGAACTCATAGCTTCAAATCTCTTTGTCATATTTACCTTTCCTTGACCGGTAAGTGGATTTTCCGTGTTGTATATAACTACTAAAAATATAGAAGCAACTATCAATATTGCAAACAACACATTGGTTAACTTCTTTACATTTCTATCAGAGTCACACTTTTTTCCTTTTTTCCAAATAAAGTAAAACACTACATACATAACACTCATGATAATTATCGCAAGATATTCTGATCTAGTCTGCGAAACTATTACCGCGACAAATCCCGTTAAAAAACTAATTAAAGCAAAAATCTTTAAAACTAAAATCTGCCAAAACTTTGTTAAATTCATATTATATGCAAGTAAGAAATAAAGTGCAATAGGAAGAAGCATATCTATGTAGTTTGCCGCAAAAATAACATTCCCAACACTTGCTTTAATTGAAGCCCTTGTAAAAGGTGCACCCACCCTTCCAAGGAAAAAGTCATATCCCGTATAAAAATTTAAAAGTGCATCAATAGAGATTATAAATCCCGTTATCATAAAAACAAAAAGAAGTGAGTTTATTCTATTTTTCTCCTTATACTCACTACTTATATAAAAAGCAACTAATACGTTAAAAAGCACATAAAGTCCTATATCAAAAGATTGTCTAAAGTAAAAGGGATTATACCTTAAAACGTTAAAACTTGAAATTATAGATACAATTGCAAAGAAAAACCAAATTACGTGCGCAGTTGAAATGTAAAATGAAATTTTCTTTTCTTTTATCCATTTGACTGCAAGATATGTAAATAATATGGAAATTGAAAGTGTTAAAATAGCATACTTTGGAACACTAAATTCGTAAGTATATTTTGGACTTGCAAATAACGCTACTAGCACAATAGTAATTTGAAGCAACAAATCTTTAAAAATCAAAACAATCCCTCCTTATATATTTTCTCACTCTATTGAGAATTATACCACCAAATTCTGTTATAATTATTAAAACAAGGAGGGATTATGTGAAAAAACTTATCATACTTTTTTTCATCCCAATAATTATTTTTTCAAAGCCGTTAATAATAATTAACGTACACGCACCGGAATACTCTGAGATTTTCTATGCAAATGTACAAGGTATCTTCGGTGAAAATAAATTTGAAATACTACTAAAAGATGCCTTAAAAAAATTGGGGTTTGAAGTAAAACTTCAGGATCTACTTTCTGGTGAAAATATTATCCTCAGTGAAAACGTACAATCTCCTTTAGTTTTGAATTTGTATTTAAAAAATTTTAGTGTAACTATTCAAAGTAAAGAAAAATTTTTTCTGGAAAATAATGCATCTGGAAACTACATAAATGTAAATGGAAAATACATAAAAGTATACGTTGGAAAATGGTACGATGCAAATGGCGGAAAAGATGGGATTTTTGTAAAAGGATATGATGGAAATCTATACTCTGCAACATCATTTTTCACAAAATTCTACCACATCTTGGAATATTTTATCGTAAAAGGTAAAATATATTACAACTTCGCCGGAAAAGATGGGGAAATAGAAATAAACAAAAAAATTAAAAAATCGTGGTATGAATGGAACGAATCAATCCAAAGTCCTATAAAAAAAGAAAATAGCTTTTTTATAGATCAAATTGCAGAAACAATTGCATATAATCTATTGAATAAACTAAAATACAATATTAAAGCAAATGTAGTTGCATTAAAGGATAATAGAGTAGTTTTAGACGTCGGAAAAAATGACGGAGTTAAATTAAACACGGTATTTAGTGTAGATGAAAAAGCACAGGTAATTGTAAGAAATGTGGAAAAAAATTTTTCAGAAGCAGAAGTTATTTATTTAAAAAAAGGAGAAAAGATAATCCCAAAAGACTTGGCAAAAGAATCTTCCAAAATGGTTTCTTTACCATTTGAACTTGGAATTTATTATTCCACAGAAGGTCTTCTCTTTTCTTTTGGTCTTGTCCAAAAAAATATTCACAACGAAAAAATCGCATTTTTAGATATCAAAACATCGGATTTTAAAATTTCTAGATATGATATGGGATTTAGAATCTTCGATTTTGAAAAGTTTGGAGTATTTTTAACATACTCCATAAATGCCCCTGGAATACTTTTGAGATATCAATTTTTGGACTTTTTCATCAAATTTAACAAAGAAAATTACACGATAGGAGGTGGAATATCGTGGTAAAAAAAGCAATATTTCTTATCTTATTGCTTCCAATTCTTTCTTTTCAAACAGTAATAATAAAATCCGATTATAACTTTAACATAAAAAAAGAGCTTTTTGAAAGCAATAATCTTGTAGTAATAGAAATATTCTCCGTTGAAAAAGAAATTACTTTAAAGAAAGTTATAAATTATATCAAAGATGAAAAAGGGCATTACATAACCTACAATGGAAACTACTATTACACAAATGATAAAAAAAGATATAACCTTCAAGATGATAAGTTTGTAGTTGACAAAAATGGCATTTATGTTTATGCAACCAACTTTCCTTGGGCAAGAGACGAACATCAAAAATACATAATAAGTGATTTTTACAGAAAAGAAATAATAAATAAAAAAGAAGAAAAGTACTATGTTTCAGGTTATTTAACCGAAATAGATTCTTTTTATATAAAATCTTTTACACCTTTTGTGTTTAAAGTAAAAAAATTCGATGAAGTAGAAAAAAAACTCTTAAATTTGAAAAAAAACAAAAACAACTTTTACAGTGACAAATACGATGTAGTTGTAAATTTTTCAAATACTCAAAACAAACTAAAGGCATTTATTATGGAAAAGCTACAACAAGATAAAAGGTACAACATCTACGATAGAGATTACATAAGAGAAATATTAAAAGACGTAGCAATAAAAGACCTATTTGGAGAAATATCGTTTGACTTTCGTGTACCAAAATACATAATCAACATTAAAACCATAAATTTTCAAAAAAGAATAATGAAAAAAGACTTAGTCGACTTTTTTCCCAATGAAATGTCAGGAAGATACCTAATAAGTGGTGAAAAAGTAGAATTGGGAAGATACTACAAAGAAGGAGATGATAACAGCTACATTCTAGATAAAAAAGAAGGTAATTACGTTAAGATATTAAACTTTCCTTGGAGAAAAGAGCGTTTTAAACTTGCAAGTAATTTCTATGATCTGTTTTTTGTAAAAAATGTTGAATATATCAACTACCATCTATCTATTTTACTAAATATCATAGATACAAAAAATGCAAAAATAATTTTCGCTAAAACCTTTAAAGCTTCTATTAATATTCCACAAACATTCTACTCAAAAAGATTGGTAATACGAAATGAAAAGATTGAAAAAATAAACAACCTTTTCAAAGATATCTCAAAAGCCATTAATAAAAAATTAAAAGAAGTCTTCTACTTATCAAGTGTGGTAAAAGATGTAAAGGGGTTAACTGTCTTTCTCTACGACGGAGAAAACATTGGAATAAAAAAAGGGCAAGTTTTTAGAATTTTCAACAATCACCTAACACAAGGATATATAAGAATAAAAGAGGTAGGACAAAATAATTCAAATGGTAATATATTCCGCTCAATTGAACCAATAGGGAAGTACTCACTTGCCATGGAAAGTTTCTACTATCCTTCTAGTCTAAGTTTTTCAATGATTTTTGAATACAATGATATTCCAATGGTAGGTGCAAAAATAAACTTTTTAGACTTATACGGCTCTGAAAATTATTCAATTTTATTTGGTTTCTCACCACAAGTCTATTATATAGGAATTTCCAAAAGAATCTATTCTTTTGACTTTTCAGTAAAATTATTTCTAAAAGAAACCGAATACTACATTTCCCCAGAAATATCAATCACCTCTTTTAAAAGAAAGTCTAAGTTCTTACCAATTGGTAGTGGTATATCGTTAGGGATAAATTTATTAAGCAAAAAGTTAATATTTGGTTATGAATCTTCATTCTAAATTTATGATATAATTTAAATAAGGGGGTGAAAAAATGAAAAAAATTGTATTCTTATTTTTACTCTTTTTTGGAATAGCTTTTGGTATTACTATAAGTGAAAAAACGGGTTTGGTAATCTTACCTGCAAAAGTAGGAAATGGTTGGAATATGGATGAAGCAGATTACTTAATATCACTACTTGAAGAAAAAGCATTATCCCTTGGAAGATTTAGGGTTTTTTCAAGAAATGATTTAGATATGATAGTAAAAGAACGAAACCTTGCAGATCTGGGAATAGTAGAACAAACCTTTGAAGCGGGAAAGATTTTGGGAGCAAAATACGCTGTTTTGCTCACATTAACGGAACTTTCCGCACAATACGAAAAAAACGGCTACACCGCAAGCCTACGTCTTTCCTTAAAACTTTACAATTTAAGCACAGGAGAACTTCTAGCTGCAAAAACCTTTGATAAAAGTACTTACGTTGAAGAAGAAACATCACAAAAGGCTATAAACAGCCTATTAGAATTGATATCTGAAGATATTTGGATTACCTTAAGGGAATTTTTTAAAGTAGAAGCATATGTAAAACGCGTGGAAAACGGGAAAGTATACCTTGCAGGTCTAGATCCAAATATCGTCAAAAAGGGATTTATATTCAAAATCGAAACCTCAGAAGGAGATGTGGTATACGCTAAAGTTATAGGCGTGGATAGAAATGAAAATCTCGTCATTGCAAAAATAAAGTACGGCGGTAACCCATCAGTATATGATCCTGCCTTAGAATATCCTATTTCCAATACTTTTGGAAGTTTTTCGATTGGAATGTACGCTGGAAAAATATCCTTAGGAATCTTTGGATATAGCAAAAATATATTTGCGGATATTGGCATTATTTTATCTTCTGAACTTGGATATGTGCCTGGTTATTCAACTGTCGGTGGAATAATAGAACTTTTTGAAATGGGACAAGTTAGTGTTTCTGGATTTGGAGGATTACAAATTCTTGGAATATATGATACAAACAGTGAAAGTAGTGATTCTTTCTTAAACGTATTTGGAGTTAGCGGTGGAATACAACTAAAGTATGAATTTGAACCAAAAAATGGTGTATTGGTAAACGTCGGATATACTATGTTATTCCCAGGAGACCTTGTAAAATATATTTATGAACAACTATTTGGAATAGATAAAACATCGTTTACACAAATTAGTCTTGGATACTTTATGTCATTCTAAGGAGGAAAAATATGAAAAAAATTACGTATATAATGCTACTCATTTTGGCATTTTTTCTCTTTTCTTGCAACAACACTGAGAGTAAAACTACCACAAATAATGATTTTTCCATTCCATATGGGTTTATCGGCGCTTTTGGAGAAGGCATCTCAGATTCAGAGGGAAAGTCTGAAGAAATAGCTAGAAAAGAAGCTCTAAGAAAGATTTCCGAGCAAATATTTGTTGAAGTAAAAAGCAATTCAACGTTGTACGAAAATCTCATTCAAATAACAGATGATGAAAAAGTAAAAGAACAAATTGAAACAAAATTAGAAAGTGTTATACAAACAAACGTGAGTATTGAACTTGTAAACGTAGACTTTACATTAGTAGATAAAAGGTATGAAAACGGAAAATACTACACAAAAGTTCTAGGATTACTGGATAAAGACACAGCACTAAATACTTACAAAGTATATTTTGCAATAAAACTTGGCCAATCACTTTTAAAAGACAAGATGATATACAGTGCTCAAAGGATAGTAAAAGAATACGAAATACTCTTATCACAAAACAAAACACAAATACCTGCAAATATGTTTTCTAGCTTAACCCAAATCGTATCTGAAATAAAGATTGAATGGGAAAAGGTTAACGAACTATACAGGCAATTATCACAAAAGGAAATAAAGAACACTAATGAAGCACTTAAATTGCTTGAGGGTATAGATAAGATAAAGGAATTTTCAAAAGACTTTCCCGAAAACAAATTAATTTCTTTAAGGGAAAAAGCACAACCTTTTTTAAAAGATGTTGTATTGAAAATAGAAGGTCCTGATAAAGTGTCTGTGGGAATGAGAATAGATTTAACCGTAAAGTTAACTCCAAATATAGATGATATTGTTTTAAAAGTAACATCTAAAAATGGAGATTTTCCAAAAAATATTTCACTAAAAAATGGTAAAGCAATATTAAGCGGTGTAGTGAAGAATAAAAACATAGAAGTGGAAATCTCACTTGGGGGCGTAATTTCCAAAAAATACGCACCTGGAACAACCCAGGGAACTGGTATTTCTTCACAAGAAACAGGTAAATTACTGAGAATTTCTTCCGAAGGTGCAGGCAACACACGTGAAAAAGCAATAGAAAAAGCATTGATACTAGCTGTAAAGAAAGCAATGGGAATGTTATTTGCAAATGATGTAAATTTACTTTTGAGTTTACCCGTAGACGCTGAATTAATCGATTCTCTAATTGGTGTTCTACAATATGAAATAGTCAACGAAGATACAAAAAATGGGATATATCATGTGGTACTCAGCGTAAGCTTTGAAAAAGATAAATTCAAGGATTTAGTAAAAAAGATAATAAATAACAAACCCCTTGGATATGCTGTCTTAGTGGTAAATAACGATCAATATGGCTATATAGAACCATACATTGAACAAAGGCTAATCAACTCCGGTATAAAACTTGTTTCCAAAGAATATTCCAAAAACTTAGTAGGTTACAAAGATCCAAACCTTTTATCAAAACTTGCACTCTTATCCGCAGCCAAATACGTTATAAATGTTAAAGTAAGTTATGGTGAAAAATACTTACAAGGCTATGAACTGTGGTCTGTAAGATTACTACTCAATGTCCAATTAATAGATACATTCTCTGGGCAAATAATAAAAAGTCTTACCTTTGAAGATACAGGAGCAGGTGCAACAAAACAATCTGCTCTTTCCAAAGTGTTAAATAAAGAAAAATTTGTAAATTTCATGAATAATCTAGTAGGTAACTTAAGAAAAGAAGAAGATTTGGCGGAAAATAAAGTAAAACTAATATTTAATGTTTCACGTTCTACCTATGTATTAGTTCTAAAAGATTATTTAAATGAGATGTTTAAAAAAGTAAACTTGATTGAAAGAACACCAAAAAAAGGAGTTTTTGTAATTGAAACATCCGAAAATTTAGAATTAATAATCAAAAAAGTAAAAAACATTCCCAATTTAAATATCAACGTCCTGGAAATAAAAGATAAAGAAGTAGTATTTAATATAAAATAAACACCGCAAATTAGAACAAAAAATCAATTTATAATTAAAAAAACATGGCTTTGGAACTCTACCGGAGCCATGTTTTTTTATCTCTTCCCGCATAGGATAGAAAATTGGTAAAAAATAGACTTTTTTGTATCCTACATGCTCTTTAAGAAATTCAGGTTAGAATAAAAAATGGAAATGGTCCTCCTTTTTTATAACACAACAAGATTTCTTATTTACGTTCTTTCTCTTTCTTACATAGATATATCCAAAACAACACTAAACAACATCATATTTGCTACTTTCTTTGGATTTGTTGGATCGCTTATGTCCACTATTACTAAACCATTAGAATCATCTGCAACATATGCATATCCTTCTAAAACGTATATCCCACATGCAGAACCCTCTGTATCTAAATATCCCACTTTCTTTGGATTTGCTGGATCGCTTATATCTACTATTACTAAACCATTTGTATAATCTGCAATATATGCATATTCTCCTGAAACGTACACTCCATTTGCACTCCCTTTCGTATCTAAACATCCTACCTCCTTTGGATTTGCTGGATCACTTATGTTCACTATCACTAAACCATTAGAACCATCTGCAACGTATGCATATTTTCCTGATATGTATACTTCAATTGCATAACCTTCCATATCTAAATGTCCTATTTTCTTTGGATTTGTTGGATCACTTATATCTACTATTACTAAACCATTTGTATAATCTGCAATATATGCATATTCTCCTGATACATATACCCCACCTGCAATGTTATCTGTATCTAAATATCCCACTTTCTTTGGATTTGCTGGATCGCTTATATCTACTATTACCAAACCATTTTCATAATTTGCAACGTATGCATATTCTCCTAAAACGTATACTTCTCTTGCAAGATCATACGTATCTAAATGCCCCACTTTCTTTGGATTTGTTGGATCACTTATGTCTACTATCACTAAACCATTTTCATAGTCTGCAACGTATGCATATTCTCCTGAGATGTATATTCCCCATGCACTTCCTTTCGTATCTAAACATCCTACTTTCTTTGGATTTACTGGATCTGTTACATCTATTACAAATATTCCTTTACTATATCCAGCCGCATAAATATATTTTGCAGAACTTTCAATTTGTTGATTTGCATTTGTTAAACAACCTTCCAAAAATGCCAAAAATATTATTAGAAGTAATATTATTCCAAGCTTTTTTCCTCGTAACATACTACACACCTCTTTCTTAGAAAATTTCTTGTCATTTTAAGCATACGAAAAATTTCAAACTTTCTACTAATAAATTATAACATTATACTTTGTAATCATTAATCAATAAGATAAAATAAGCGGTAAATTCAGATCGTATATTTTAATGAAAACCTCACTGATTCAAATATTTTCTTAATTTCAAATGGTTAGTCGCAGTCTAAGATAGTATTAAAGGTAACAGGTCACAAAAATTACACCATTTCAAAACTTTGGATTAAAAGATATGAATATCTATACGGTGACATTTTTGAAGAAAAAAGGGAAAACATTTTGATCTCTTTGAATTTTTCTACAAAGTAGTCTCATACATCAATCAATAAAGCGAAAATTTAGATTACGCAAAACCCATATCTTTTCACAAAAAAGAAGCACCACCACCCACGCTACGGATTTAATTCTTTACTTTCCAATTTAAATAGAATTTTTTCATTTGCATTTACGTTAAACGTATGATATAATCTATACTGACCATGTGGTCAGATAACTCTAAAAAAGGGGGCATATATATGATTGTAGTAAAGAACCTGAAAAAGCGCTATGGAAAACGTATAGGTATAGAAGATGTTAGCTTTGAAATAAGAGAAGGAGAAATTTTGGGGCTGATAGGTCCAAATGGTGCGGGGAAAACAACTACAATACGTATATTAACTGGTTTTTTGACACCTGATGGTGGGGAGGCATTAATTTCCAATAAAAAGATGCCAATGGAAATAGATCAAGTAAAAAAGGATATAGGTTACATACCTGGAGAGGTCAATTTCTACGGTGATATGAAAATAAAAGATTTCTTGAAGTTCAACCGTTCTTTTTATAAAAATATAGATTTGGAATATGAAAAATATATAATCAACACACTGGAAATAGATTTGAATAAAAAATTTAAAGAACTTTCCCTTGGAAACAAAAAGAAAGTAGCAATATTACAAGCTCTCGTTCACAACCCCAAGTATTTGATATTAGATGAACCTACAAGTGGACTTGATCCATTAGTGCAACAAAAATTCTACGCATTACTTGAAGAACACAAAAAAAGAGGAGCTGCAATACTATTTTCCTCTCACATATTATCTGAAATAGAAAAATTATGTGACAAATTTTCAATGATAAAAGAAGGAAAGGTGATAATAAGTGGTGAGATTTCAAAATTGAGGGATATTTCTTTAAAACAAGTATTTGTATATGGTTTGAATTTTTGTGAATTCTTGGAAAACTATCCTTATCAAAAAGAGGGAACAAATTACGTTTTTGAGATAAAACAAAATCAACTTAAAGATTTTTTAGGCAACATTTTAAAGTGTGAATTTAAAGATATAGAGATTAAAAGTCAAGCACTTGAAGACATATTTTTAAAGATGTATATATAGGTGGTGATAAAAATGCATATTACAAAAAAAGAGTTAAAATTCAATTTAAGAACTTTTATTCTATGGTGTGTTATAATCTCTCTGTTCGTCTTTTTGTATGCTTCCGTTACAAATATTTTCTTGCAACAAAACAGTTCTGCTCTAAAATTCATTGAAAAACTCCCAAAAAATCTATTAAAGACCTTTAACATAGATATGGAAATTCTGTCAAAACCTGAGGGACTTTTTGGGACAGAAAGTATGGTATTTATGTTCATTTTATTTGGAACATTCTCAATTTTACTTTCCAGTAAGATACTTGCAAGTGAATTTGACGAAAAAACAATAGAATATATTTTACTAAAACCTTTAAAAAGAAAAAAGATTTTCTTTGAAAAAACCTTGGCCATATTCATTTACAACATACTTTTATTTTTTGCTTTTTTTACATTTGAAGTTATATTCTTTAAAACCTTTGTTGAAAAATTCAGTGTAAAAGTTATGTTTGGGTTTGCTCTATACCTTTTATCAATTGCAATTTTCTTTTCTTCAATTGCAATTCTTCTTTCTATTTTCATAAAAAAAAGAAAGGTTGTAAATTCCCTTTCGATAGCCATTTTGTTTTTGTTTTATTTTTTGGATACAGTAACCAAAGGTGTAAAAAATTTTGCATTTTTGAGAAAAATTAGTATGTTTTATCACCTATCCACAATACAGTTAGTAAATCAACATACAATAAACTATATTGCTGTATTTTTTATAATTTTAATATCTTTTGCTTTGATATTAGTATCAAAAAAATCTTTTGAAACACAAGATATTTTGATATAAGGGGTGAAAAAATGCTTTTTTTAAAAGATTTAAAACATAACTTAAAGGTCTTTTTTATTTGGTTTGCCATTTTGTTTATGTTTTCATATATGGTTGCACCATTTATAGATACTGTAATGAACGATTCTGAAGAAATATTAAAATTTGTAAACTCACTTCCAAAATTTATGTTAAAAGCATTTAATATTTCGGAAAGTTTTATAACTCCAGAAGGTTTTTTTGGTGCAAAAGTTATGATGATGGCTCAGATATTCGCCGCAATATTTTCTGTATTACTAGCGTCAAGTATCTTTTCACAAGAATTTGAGTACAAGACTATCGAATATTTACTCATCAAACCTATAAGCAGAAAAAGAGTATATTGGTATAAAACATTCGTGCTTTTTTTGTTCTACAGCACCTTTGCGCTTGCATTTGGGTTAAGCGTTTTGTATTTATTCAACGTTTACGTAAACTTTGAGTATAACGCACGTATATTGTTGGGATTTGCACTATACCTATACGTTGTGGAAACATTTTTTGGATTTTTAACACTACTTTTTTCTGTCTTATTTCAAAAATCCACGTTTTCAATTTCCCTTTCAATTGGATTATTTGTTATAATGTATATAACTGATCTTGTGGGAACTACCATGGAAAAAATGGAAAACATAAGATATTTTAGTATATTTAAATATATTTCTATTGGCGATACTTTAAAGACAAATACTGTTTTCGTTAAAAATTCTATTTGTTTAATACTTATAAGTTTTGTAATGTTAATAATTGGAGAAGTTATATTCAGAAAAGAAGATATAAAGATATAAGGTGGTGATTTATGAAAAACAAAATCATAGATGTTGCAATAAAAGAATTCGCAAAAAAGGGATTTTTTGCAGCTTCTACTAATACCATTTCTACAAACGCCCATGTTTCAAAAGGAGCAATTTTTTATCACTTCAAAAGCAAAGAAAATTTATACTTGATTTGTTTTAAAAGCATTATTAGTCTTTTTGAGAAAGAATTAGATCTTTTCCTTAAAAAAAATCCAAATCTAGATTTTTTTAACCTTATATTAAAATGGAGTAAGAAGAAGATAGAAATTATAAACAAACAAAAATATATACTTGATTTTCTTGAAACCACAAAAAATCTTCCAAAAAGCTTGGAAGAGAAAATTCAAACTATTCTAAGAGAAAATTACACAAAATACATGCCTGTTTTAAGAGAAAAATTTGAAAAAGTAGAATTAAAAGAAGGACTTGATAGAGATTTTACATTTTCAATAGTTTTAGATTTTTTTGACACATTTTCAAGAAGGTACAACAATACAAGCTATATACCTGATAAAATGTTATCAGAATTTGAAAATGTCATAAAAATTATAAAATACGGAATATCAAAATATTAAGTATTTGTGGTATAATTTTTTTGTTAACATTGGAACCGTTTCTATGGAGGTGTGTATATGCTAAAAAATCTTGAAAAATATTTAAAATCAAAGATAACAGGTCACAAAAACTATGCCATTCCAAAACTTTGGATTAAAGGATATGAATACTTATATGGTAACATTTTTGAAGAAAAAGGGGAAAACATTTTTGTTGATCCCTTTGAGTTTTTCTACAAAGTGGTTTCATATATCAATCAACAAAGGGAAAATTTAGATTATGCAAAACCTATATCTTTCCACACAAAAGAAAAAAACTGGGAAAAAAAGGCAATAATGTACGGAACACTTCCAAGAATGACAACTGCCTTTAATCACAAAGGTTTCGGGAATTTTGAAGAAGTAGACATTCTTGGATATAAAGAAGCGGGAACATTTTTAAAAATGATCGCTTTTCTTATGTATTTGAAAAACTTTAATGTTAATACACTATACATGCTTCCAATTAGTAAAAACAGTAATTTATTCAAAAAAGGAAGTATTGGTTCTCCATATGCTGTAAAAAACCCATTAAAACTTGATGAAGGTTACCATGATCCTTTGCTTGAAGATTTCACAGTGGAAGATGAATTTAAAGCTTTAGTAGAGGCTGCACATATTTTGGGTATAAGGGTAGTACTGGACTTTATTCCAAGAACAGCTTCAAGGGATTCCGACTTAATAAAAGAGCATCCAGATTGGTTTTATTGGATTAAGATAGATGACTTATCCGAATACAAACCACCAAAAGTTGAAGAACTTCCCTTTAAAATACCAGATAAAGAAGATATACAATTGTTGTACAGAAACAAAGAAGTGAGAAAACACTTAAAAAAATTTGTAGATTCACCGGATAAACTTGATCCAAAAAAATGGGAAAAAGTAAAAAACATGGATGGCAATATCCTTGTGAATATAATCAAAGAATTTGGAGTTGTAACTCCTCCTGGTTTTTCAGATTGGATTAACGACCCACAGCCCACTTGGGATGACGTTACATTTTTAAGACTTTATCTTGACAATCCAGCGGATGCAAAAGATTACATTTCAAAAGATCAAAAACCATACATTTTATTCGATGTTATAAAATCTAGTAAATTCCCAGGAAATGTACCAAACAAAGAGCTTTGGGAATATATTTCAAATATTATTCCCACCTACCAACAAAAATTTGGAATAGATGGTGCAAGAATAGATATGGGACACGCTCTTCCTGCAAAATTGCAAGAGATGATAATTTCTAAAGCAAAGAAAATAGATCCATATTTTTTATTTATCGCAGAAGAACTTGAAATAGAAAACGACAAAAAATCAAAGGCAGATGGATATGATGTAATTTTAGGAAATTCTTGGTATGTTGCTCCAAGAAAAGATGAAATATACAAATTTATAGAAGAAAAGGCAAAAAAACTTGTTATACCATTTATAGCTTCCGTTGAAACACCTGACACTCCAAGAATAAAAGCAAGGGAATTTGGCAACAAATTAAAATATTTATCTCCGTTTTTACTTTATTTTTCGCCAAATGGTATCCCGTATATTAATTCAGGTCAAGAAATTGGTGAAATACAACCGATGAACCTTGGGCTTGATAACACCATCTGGGGTAAAACTTTGTTACCACCAGATGATGAATTTTACTCAAAACTTGCGTTTTTTGATCACTATGCATTACATTGGAGCAAATACGATAAAGAAACATTTGAGTTTTTAAGAAAGTTACTTTTCATTAGAAAAAAATACGATAATTTCGTCTTAAACGGAGAATTCAAATACGTGTACTTTAACTATCAAGATGGGTTTTTGGCAAATTACTCCTATTGGATAGGGGACAAAGGAATAATCATAGTTGGAAATTTAGACCTTTCCTGGGAAAGAAATGTTGAAATCTATCTAGAAAACACCGTCGGAAAAAATCTAGATGTTAAAAACATAAAAATTTGGAATAGAGATGAAAGCTTTTATCCACCGGAAAAAGTTGTTAAATTAAACCTAGAATCTGGCGGTTTTGCACTTATAATAGTCAACGAATAAAGGAGGGAGTTTTCTATGAAAAAAGTGTTTGTCTTTCTGTTTGTTTTACTTTCATTGATTGCTATTTCCTCAACAACCATTGTTGTCCATTATCACCGCTTTGATGGTAACTACAACGGATGGAATTTATGGATATGGCCTATGAAACCCGTTGCCATGGATGGAAAATCATACGCATTCACGGAAAAAGATGACTTTGGTGTGGTTGCCAAGATAGTGCTTGATATGGACCTTGAACAAGTTGGAATTATCGTACGACTTAACGAATGGCAAGCAAAAGATGTAGCCAAAGATAGATTTATAGACATTAAAGATGGAAAAGCGGAGGTGTGGATTTTGCAAGGAGTTGAAGAAATATACACAAAAAAGCCAGATACAAAACCAAGAGTATTTTTTGCAGCTGCAAAAGCTTCAAACATCATAGAAGCATATTTGACAAATGCGATTGACACAAAAACATTCAAAGGAGTTAAGGTAACGGTCGATGGCAAGGAAAAAAAGGTATCTAAAATTGAAAAGGCAGATCCAACGGACCTCTCTAAGACAAACTATATAAAAATAGTTTTAGAAACACCACTTACAGAAGATGATTTTAGAAAAGATGTTAAATTGTTAATAGAGGGCTTCTCACCGTCTACTGTTTACATGTTAGATATCTTAGATAATTTATACTTCGATGGAAAACTAGGTTATATCTACTCAAAAGACAGTACACTCTTTAGAACATGGTCCCCCGTTTCAAAAACGGCACAAGTTTTACTATACAAAAATGGAGAAGACAAAAAGCCATACAAAGTTGTTAATATGACGTACGTTGGAAATGGTGTTTGGGAAGCAAAAGTTGACGGTGACTTAGATGGTATCTTTTACAAATACAGATTTGAAAGTTACGGTAAAGTTAGAGAAACTGTGGACTACTACTCCAAGGCCGTTTATAAAAATAGCTTAAAAAGCGCCGTGGTAGACCTTTCTAAAACAAATCCAAAAGACTGGAAAAATGATACAAGACCTTACATGGAAGCACTCGAAGATGCCATAATTTATGAAATACATATTGCAGATATGACAGGACTTGATAATTCAGGTGTGAAAAATAAAGCTACTTACTTGGGATTGGTTGAGGAAAACACAACAGGTCCTGGTGGAGTTACAACGGGATTATCACACCTTGTAGAACTTGGAGTTACACACGTTCACATTCTTCCAATGTTTGATTTTTACACAGGAGATGAAGAAAACAAGGATTTCGAAAAAAGTTATAATTGGGGATATGATCCTTACCTTTTTACAGTTCCAGAAGGAAGATATTCAACAGATCCAAAAAATCCATACACACGAATCTTTGAGGTTAAAAAGATGGTTCAAAAATTACACGAAAAAGGTATAAGGGTAATACTTGATATGGTCTTTCCACATACATTTGGAATTGGCCAACTTTCCGCATTTGATCAAACTGTTCCTTATTACTTCTACAGATTAGATAAAACCGGAGCCTACCTAAACGAAAGCGGTTGTGGAAATGTTATTGCAACTGAAAGACCTATGATGAGAAAATACGTTATTGATACACTACTTTATTGGATAAACGAATACCACGTTGATGGATTTAGATTTGATCAAATGGGACTAATGGATAAAAAAACAATGTTGTCACTTGAGAAAAAAATTCATGCAATTGACCCAACAATTATACTGTACGGTGAACCTTGGGGCGGCTGGGGTGCACCAATAAGGTTTGGTAAATCAGATGTAGCAAACACACATATTGCAGCATTCAACGACGAGTTTAGGGACGCTCTAAGAGGTTCTGTTTTCAACGAAAAGGTTAAAGGATTTTTAATGGGGGCAATAGGAAAAGAAACACGCGTAAAAAGAGGGGTTGTGGGTAGTATCCATTATGACTCAAGAATCAAAAGCTTCGCAAGTGATCCAGAAGAAACTATTAATTATGTTGCATGTCACGATAACCATACACTTTGGGATAAAAATGCACTTGCCGCAAAATACGACAAAAAATACAAATGGACAGATGAAATGCTCAAAAATTCTCAAAAACTTGCAGGTGCTATACTCCTAACATCTCAAGGAATACCATTCATACACGCAGGTCAAGATTTTGCTAGAACAAAGAAATTCAACGAAAATTCATATAATGCACCTATTTCTATAAATGGCCTTGACTACCAAAGAAAATATGAATATTTGGATGTCTTTGAATACTACAAGGGACTTATTAACCTTAGAAAACAACACCCTGCGTTTAGAATGACAACAGCAGAAGAAATTAAAAAACATCTAAAAATTCTATCCAGTAGAAAAAGAAGGGTTGTTTCCTTTATAATCCACGACAACGCAAGAAATGACACATGGAAAGACATTTTGGTTATATACAACGGTAATGTAAATTCTATAGAATATGATTTACCAGAAGGTAATTGGAATTTAGTTGTAAACGGCGAAACAGCAGGCACTAAAGTAATAAAGACAGTTTCTGGTAAACTAGTATTAGAAGGAATTTCCGCCTATGTTTTGTACAAGAATGAATAATTGTGATATAATTTAATGTAGTATTTCTCTGAGGGGTGATAGTATGTCTAAAAAAAGAATATTAGTTGTAGAAGACGAAGATAATATGAGACTTTTAATAACAGAAGAGCTCGAAGAAAGTGGATACGAAGTAGATGAAGCAAGAAACGGACAAGAAGCATTGGAAAAATTTAGATCAAAAGAGTACGACCTTGTAACAGTGGATATTGAAATGCCCGGCATGAATGGGCTTGAAGTTGCTGGAAAAATTCGTGAGATGAAAAAGGACGCAAAAATCATTATTTTGACCGCCTATTCCCATTATAAAAGCGATCTTGCTTCATGGGCAGCAGATGCATACGTAGTTAAATCTTCTGATTTAACGGAATTAAAAGATACTATTGCAAAAATAATTAATATGTAAGATAAGCCCTCCCCCAATAAAAGGTGGCGGGAGGGCCACCTTTTTTGTTAATAATACAAGTTAAAATATATGGAGGTGTAGAAGATGGATTACAAAGAAACGTTGAACTTGCCTTCAACCCAGTTTTCTATGAGGGCCAACCTTGTAAAAAAAGAACCCGAAATGTTGAAAAAATGGGAAGAAATGGATGACTACAAATTGGTATTGCAATCAAGAGAGGGTAAACCAAAATTTGTACTACACGATGGCCCTCCATATGCAAATGGAAACATACACATTGGAACGGCTACAAACAAAATCCTAAAAGACATAGTTATCAGGTACAAAACCATGCGTGGATATTATGCACCATACGTACCCGGTTGGGATACCCACGGTCTTCCCATTGAACATAGGGTGTCAGTGGAAATGGGTGAAAAGATAAAGGAAATGTCACCAGTTGAAATCAGAAAAAAATGTAAAGAATTTGCACTAAACTTTGTAGATATCCAAAGGGAACAATTTAAAAGGTTGGGAGTACGTGGTGATTGGGACAATCCATACCTTACACTTGATCCCAAATACGAAATACACATTTTAAACATTTTCAAAACACTTGTAAAAAATGGAAATGTTTATAGGGGAAACAAACCCGTATACTGGTGTCCAACTTGTAAAACCGCACTTGCAGAAGCAGAAGTTGAATACCATGATCATTCATCACCATCTATATACGTAAAATTCGAACTTGAAAAAGACACATATATAGTCATATGGACAACAACTCCCTGGACTCTTCCGGCGAATGTTGCAATTGCGGTACACCCAGATTATGATTATGTAAAAATAAAAGTAAACAACGAATACTGGATAGTTGCCGAAGGTTTATTGAACAAATTTGCCGCTGAAACGGAAATAGAATACACAATTGTAGAAAAATTCAAAGGAAAAGACTTGGAATACAAAAAGGCAAAACATCCTTTTATCGATAGAGACTCTCTTGTAGTGCTTGCAGATTACGTTACACTGGAAGATGGTACGGGATGTGTACACACAGCACCAGGGCACGGTGCAGAAGACTATTTAACAGGGTTAAAATATAACTTACCCGTACTTTCACCAGTAAATGAAGAAGGAGTATTTACAAAAGAAGCTGGAAAATACGCTGGTTTAAAAATATGGGATGCTAATAAAGTAATAATTGAAGACCTCGAAAAAAGTGGTGCATTAATAAAGACACACAAAATAGAACACAGTTATCCACATTGTTGGAGATGTAAAAATCCCGTTATTTTCAGGGCAACTCCACAATGGTTCATTTCAGTTGATAAAAACGGATTAAGGGAAAAGGTCTTGGACGAAATTAAAAAAGTAGAGTGGCATCCAAAATGGGGCGAAAATAGAATCACGGCAATGGTAAAAGAAAGACCAGATTGGACCATCTCAAGGCAAAGAGTATGGGGAACTCCAATACCTGCAATAAAGTGTAAAAATTGCGGAGAAGTCTTTTTAGACGAAAAAGTTATAGATAACTTCATAAAAATAGTACAAGAAAAAGGTACAGATGCTTGGTTTGAACTTTCAGAAGAAGAACTAATACCCAAAGATGTAAAATGTCCAAAATGTAATAGTACTTCTTTTGAAAAGACCTACGACACATTAGATGTATGGATAGATTCTGGTTGTTCTTTTGAAGCGGTTATACGGTCAAATGGTGAAAAATTCCCAGTGGACTTATACCTTGAGGGGGACGATCAACATAGAGGATGGTTTCAAAGCTCTATCTTCATGTCTGTAGCCCATACAAACATGGCTCCATACAAGACCGTCGTCACCCATGGATTTATTAAAGACGAACACGGAAGAAAAATGAGTAAATCTCTGGGAAACGTTATAGATCCAAAAGAAATTGTGGACAAATATGGTGCTGATATCCTAAGACTATGGGTATCAAGCATTGACTTCTTTGACAATATCAGAGTTGGAAAAAATATCATTCAACAACAAGTTGAAGTGTACAAAAAAATAAGAAACACAATAAGATACTTACTTGGTAATCTCAGTGATTTTGAAGAAAAACACATACTCCCATTTGAAAAGCTATTACCACTTGATAAATGGGCACTTGGCAGATTACAAGAAGTAATTTCACAAGTAACAGATCACTTTGAAAAGTTCGAATATTCAAAAGTATATAGCTTGTTAAATAAATATTGTACAGTAGAACTTAGTGCAACTTATCTTGATATTATAAAAGATAGGTTATACGTTGAAGCAAAAGATTCTATATACAGACGCTCAGCACAAACTGTAATGTATTATATACTACAGGCATTGGTTAAAATGCTCGCACCTATTTTGGTATTCACCGCAGAAGAAGCGTATCAATTAAGTCCATTCAAAAAATACGAAACAGTACACTTGGAACTCTGGCCTGAAGTAAAAGAAGAATTCATTGACAAAGAAATTATGGAAGACTTTAAAATGTTATTACTCGTACGTGATGATGTTTTAAAGGCATTAGAAGAAGCAAGAAAAAATAATATAATTGGTCACTCACTAGATGCAAATGTAACACTTGAAGGGGCAAACGAACATGTACAAAATATAATAGAAAAGTACGAAGAATATCTAGCAGAATTCTTTATCGTTTCAGATGTGAAAGTGGGAAGTGGAAATATCAAAGGTGAATTTTCAAGTGTTAAAGTTGAAAAGGCACAAGGTGAAAAATGTCAAAGATGTTGGAAATATAGCAAAGATGTAGGAAAAGATGAAGTTTACAAAGATGTCTGTCCAAGGTGTGCAGCTGTTTTAAAAGGTGAAAGAAAATAAGCGGGGAATTCCCCGCTTTTTTCGAAAGGAGGAGCATATGAAAAAAGTCGCTGTAATAGGTTACTCTGGAGAAATAGACCAAAAACTTGAAAAAATATGTTTTTTGCTTGGAAAAGCCCTTTCAAAAAAATACATCGTCCTAACTGGCGGAAGAGATGGAGTAATGGAAGCAGTTTCAAAGGGAGTGAAAAGTGAAAATGGAACATGTATAGGCATTTTACCGTTTGAAGAAAAGGGCAATGCCTATAACTTTTTGGATATTACAACAGGTCTTGATTTTCAAATGAGATCCTTTATACTATTAAAAAATGCAGACGCGGTAATTTCCGTTGGCGGTGAAATAGGTACAGCAATAGAAATACTAGGGGCATATGCATATGGGAAACCACTAATTTTGTTTAATGAAACCGGAGGATGGACTGATAGCATCCAAAAAGTACTAATAGAAGGTAAATATTTAGATAATAGAAAGATCGTTGAAATCAAAATCGCAAGTAGTATAGAAGAAATACTAAAAATATTGGAGGATTTAATGTGAGATATCTTCCATTAACCTTAGTAGTCCTCTTTTGGGGGCTTTCTTTTATTTCAACAAGTGTGGTGGTAAAGGAAATAAGCCCACTTTTTGCTGCATTTATGCGGTTTTTAATAGCATTGCTGGTTTTATTTATAGTACCTAAAAAGAGAAAAATAGATTTATTCAACATTCATAAAATACTTGCGGGATTTTGGGGAATTACAATGTATTTTGTCGCAGAAAATTTTTCTCTAAAATTTACCACCCCCACAAATGCCGCAATGATAGTTTCTACAGCACCGATTTGGTATATACTTTTTACCCAAATTGTACACAAGAAAAAAACACATATATTTCAATATATTGGCTCCACCATTGCAATCGTTGGAGTAGGACTTGTTATTTTAAACGGTAGATTGTACCTTAACGTTAACCCTATAGGTGATTTGCTTGCATTTGGAGCTGCACTTTCTTGGGTATTTTATACACACCACATTGTAAAACTTTCCGATCATTCATCGATAACTGCCGTCTTTGAAATTACTTTTTGGGGTGTAGTTACTTTAATACCATTTACCTTTGTTGAATATGCATATTTTACTCCAAAGATTATTTTTTCAATTAATGTTGTTTTTGGATTACTTTACCTTGGTATACTTTGCTCTGCTGTGGGATACATTCTCTGGAACAAATCAATTGAAATACTAGGAGATAGAACAACAACAAATGCCGTATATATCATTCCGATTGTAACTGCCATATTTGAAAATATTCTTTTTAAAAGATGGCCAACATTTTTGCTAGTTTCAGGTATAATATTAGTTGTTACAGGATTATATATTTTTGAAAAGTTCGAAGAAAGGAGAGAAAAATATGGGAAAGAATGATTTAGGAATAGACCTTGGAACTGCAAACTTTTTGGTGTATCAAAAAGGAAAGGGAATTGTACTTTACCAACCCTCTGTGGTGGCAATTTCCAAAAAAACGGGTAAAATCATTGCAATAGGTGATGAGGCAAAAGAAATGATAGGTAAAACCCCTGAAGAAAGTATCGTTGCTATTAGGCCAATGAAAGACGGGGTTATAGCCGACTATACTATTATTTCAGAAGTACTTAAGATGTTTATAAAGAAAGTAACAAAGGGATTTTTCCTAAAACCAAATATGGTTATTGGAATACCAGCAAAAACTACAACAGTGGAAAAAAGAGCGGTATTTGATGCAGCTATGAGTGCTGGTGCTAAAAAAGTATATGTTGTATCTGAACCACTTGCAGCTGCAATTGGGGCTGGAATTGACGTTACAAAACCAGAAGGAAATATCATCGTCGATATAGGTGGTGGAACAACGGATATTGCGGTGATAAGCTTGGGTGGAGTCGTTGTGGGTGATTCGGTAAAACTTGCAGGAGATTCCATGGATGACTCAATCGTAAAGAGTGTAAGAAAAATTCTTGGCCTAATAATCGGTGAATCAACAGCTGAAGAAATCAAAAAAAGAATAGGAAAAGCACATCCAGAAGTAGAAGATTTTGAAATGGACGTAAAGGGAAGAGATGCAGTAACAGGACTTCCTAGAACAGACAAACTTAACTCCAATGATGTTTATAAAATTTTAAAACCAATAATTGAAAATTTAATATCTAGAATAAAAGTGGTACTTGAAAAAACACCTCCAGAACTTTCTGCAGATATAATGGAAAAAGGTATTGTTATAACAGGCGGCGGGGCATTGTTAAGGGGTATTGATAAGGCCATTTACGATGAAATAGGTGTACCATGTAAAATCGCAGAAGATCCATTAACATGTGTTGCAAGAGGTACAGGAATTTTACTAGAGGATGAAGAATTATTAAATGAGGTGGCAGTAACATACGAATGAGGTGAAAATATGTACAAAGGAATTTATCTTGCATCCATGGGAATGCTAGCAGATATTACAAAACTTGATACCCTTTCAAACAACATATCAAACGCTGAAACAGCTGGGTATAAATCTGATTCTTTGGCATTTAAAGCATATTTTGATAAAAATTTGTACTCTTTCAACCCTATGCCCCAAGAAAAGAAAGTGGAAATAAAAAAAATAGGTAATTTTGAACAAGCACTCATTCTGGATCAGGTGAAAACCAATCTTTCACAAGGCGTAATAGAGCATACGGGAAATGCATTAGATTTTGCAATTGATGGCGAAGGTTTCTTCGTATTGGAAAATAATGGAAAAAGGTTATACACGCGTGCTGGAAACTTTAAAGTAAATGATGAAGGCTTTTTAGTAAACTCTGATGGAGCCTATGTTTTAGGAAAAGATGGCCAAAAACTTAAGGCAGATGATAATTTAATTGAAAAAATATTGGTGGTTGATTTGGAAAATCCTAAAAAGATAGGTTATACGTTCTTCGAAGGACAAGAAAAAGCAAAGAAGAATTTTAGGATTTTACAAGGTTATATAGAAAAATCAAATGTAAACATAGTACGTGAAATGGTTAAGATGATCGAAGCAACAAGACATTATGAAACTCTATCAAAGGCCGTTACAGTTCACGATGAACTGCTTAATAAATCTATTAACTCTGCGGGAAGTTTAAAATAGGAGGTGTTTAAGAAATGATTAATGGTCTTTACACAGCAGCAACGGGAATGTGGGCTCAACAATTTAAATTGGATACTCTTTCAAATAATATCGCCAATGTGGATACTGCAGGTTACAAAAAGGTAAAGACAGAATTTCAAGACCTCTTGTATGATTACTCTAAAAACGCCGGCGCTGCAACTGCTCAAAATTCGTTACATCCTACCGGCATATATGTAGGACATGGAACAAAATTATCCGCAACAACACGAATCTTTACACAAGGAAATCTTGAGAGAACAGGAAACTCATTAGACTTGGCAGTTTCTGGTGATGGTTTTTTCCAAGTACAACTCCAAGATGGTAGAATAGCATACACAAGAGATGGACAATTCAAAGTAGATGGTAATGGAAGAATAATTACAAGCAATGGTAATCTACTCTCACCTAATATTGTTGTCCCACAAAATGCGGTAGCACTAAGTATATCACCAGATGGTATTGTTACTGCTGAACTTCAGGACGGAACTCTACAAAATTTGGGAACAATTACATTAGTAAGGTTTATAAATCCTTCAGGTCTAAAAGCTATAGGTGATAATTTATACCTTGAAACTCCTGCAAGTGGCGCACCTGTAGAGGGCACAGCAGGACAAGATGGATTTGGAACGATTCTCCAAGGATATGTGGAAAAATCAAATGTTGATATAGTAAAAGAAATGGTAGATATGATAAGTGCAATGAGGGCATACGAATTAAATTCAAGAACCGTTCAAACTGCAGATGAAATGTTAAGAACCGCAAGCAATATGAAGAGGTAAAAATAACTTCTAAAACTATAAAACTAAAAAAATGAAACAATAAAAAGTACCCCCACGGTGATAAAACCGATAAGGGGGTATTTTTTTGCAAAAAAGGATGAAAATCTTACCGTCTTATTTACTTTTATCTTTTAACATAAGTTATTTTTCTTTGTTTTTAATAATATTAAATTTAAAGATCGGAAGAGCGTCGGGTAGGGAAAAGGGTAGATCTCGGGGGGCGCCGGATCATTAAAAAAAAAAAAACAGTTAAAAACACTGAGGTGGTGAGTAGTGTA
>NZ_LBFC01000010.1 GCF_001990485.1 Thermosipho affectus
TTTATCTAACTTGCTAGATTTGTTCCTTTTTTTAGGCTTCCCCTGATATCCTTCCCAATATTTCTTTACTGTCCTTCTGTCTATCCCGTATATCCTGGCTAATTCAGAAAAATTCGGTCTCAAATCCATCCCCCTTAACATTTCCAAATGTTGTTTGACTTTTTCCATTTTTGGTATCCCTCCTTCCATTGGAAGGATACCATTTATGTACAATTTTGTTCATTTTTATTTTCCTCTTTTTGGCCATTTGTATTTTACCATTTACACATTCTATAGAAACAACCTCATCTCCTTTTAGGTTTAGAACATACCTATGAGGAATGGAAACCACCATTCATGTCCTGAAAAACAAATAGATGATATACCCAGTTTAGAACATACCTATGAGGAATGGAAACTGAATCAATTTCATCATTTATTCTTAGTTTAAAAGGTGTTTTTGTTTAGAACATACCTATGAGGAATGGAAACTCTTTTCTTGCGAAGGGGCATATTACACCTTCAATTCTTACGTTTAGAACATACCTATGAGGAATGGAAACTAAAAATTCTTCAATTGTTATACCATCAATTTCATACTCGTTTAGAACATACCTATGAGGAATGGAAACTAAATTCCACGGCGTTGGTGGTGCTGCCGATATGTCTAAGTTTAGAACATACCTATGAGGAATGGAAACGAGTATAGTGCCGCCTGCGTAGAAGATAATTAGCCGAACTTAGTTTAGAACATACCTATGAGGAATGGAAACGGTTTACACACCCCCGCAAAATAAGATGCTCGTTATTTCGTTTAGAACATACCTATGAGGAATGGAAACAAACTATGAATACTACTCCATCTTGTGGTGCTGGGTTTAGTTTAGAACATACCTATGAGGAATGGAAACCAAATTGCATGCCAGAAAAATAGTACTCCTCTAATTGTTTAGAACATACCTATGAGGAATGGAAACAATTCCTCAATATGATATACCTTGGGTAAATATTTAAGTTTAGAACATACCTATGAGGAATGGAATTCAAAGGGAAATGATAGATATCATTTCACATAATTTGAAAAGAATATACAAAAAAAACATCAAAATTCCATGATGTTTCGATTTTTTTCTAAAAAAATGCACAGAAACAAAACAGCATGACTTTGGTAGAATATCAAAGCCATGCTGTTTAAAAGTAAATCTAAAATTGCGAATTATTTTAATATATGTCTTAAAAATTCTTTTGTCCTCTGATTTTTTGGTTCTTTAAAAATTTCTTCTGGTTTTCCTTCCTCTGCTATAACTCCTTTGTCCATGAAGATTATCCTATCTGCTACTTCTCTTGCAAATCCTATTTCGTGTGTTACCACTATCATTGTCATACCAGATTTTGCAAGATCCTTCATTACCTCTAAAACTTCACCTACAAGTTCTGGATCAAGAGCAGATGTAGGCTCGTCAAATAACATAAGCACGGGATCCATCATTAATGCCCTTGCAATGGCAACCCTTTGTTTTTGACCACCTGACAAATTATCTGGATAATATTCTATCTTTTCACTCAAACCCACCCTATCTAGCAAACTCTTTGCCTTTTCTACTGCCTTTTCTTTTGGCATCTTTAAAACCTTTGTAGGTGCAAGGATCAAGTTTTCCAAAACAGTCATATGTGGAAATAAATTAAAGTGCTGAAAAACCATACCAATTTTTGTTCTTATTTCGTTGATACTCTTATCTTTTTCTATTTTTTTTCCAAGAAAAATTATCTCACCCTTTTGATAATCTTCCAAATGATTTATACACCTCAAAAAAGTACTCTTTCCACCGCCACTTGGACCAATTATTACTATAGTCTCTCCTTTTTCAACCCTTAGATTCACACCCTTTAATACCTTTAACTCTCCAAAACTTTTATGCAAATCTCTAACTTCCAAAATCATGCTATCTCCATCCTTTTTTCTACAACCCTTACAATTCTAGATATTGTAAACGTCATCACAAAATAGATTATCGCTATACCAAAGTATATGGAAAATGTTTGAAAGGTTCGTGTTATCACAAATTGACCACGCCTCATAAGTTCGGTAACTCCAATTATAGATGCAAGCGAACTATCTTTTGTTAGTGTGATAAATTCATTTCCAAGGGCTGGTAAAATGTTTTTAAAAGCTTGAGGAAGTATAATATACCTCATAGTTTGAAAATGGGACATTCCAAGGGATCTTGCAGCTTCATACTGCCCCTTTGGTATAGATTGTATACCAGCTCTAACTATCTCTGCAATGTATGCACCACTGTTTAAACCTAAAGCTACAATTGCTGCTGGATATGCTTCAAGTTGTATTCCAAGTTGCGGTAGTCCAAAATAAACTATAGATATTTGAACTAAAAGAGGTGTCCCTCTTAAAAATTCAACATAAACAGTTGATGGTATATTAATTACCTTCAATTTGGATAATCTACCCATACCAATAAATGTTCCAAGAATCAATCCAATTAAAACTGAAAAAAAAGTGAGTTTTAAGGTATCCCAAGCTCCCAAAAGCAAAAATGGTAAATTTTCTAAAACAACCTCTATTGCTTCCATTATTTTCCCCCTTTAGAACCACTTTTCAACTAAAATATCATATGGACTTTTAAACATATTTGAAATAACACTGTTGACAAAATCTAACAATTCTTTGTTTCCTTTTTTTACTCCAATACCGTATTTTTCCCCTGTATCTATCACAGAAGAAATCAAGAATTTTTGGAATTTCTTTACATACGCATTAGCCACTGCCTCATCTAAAACTACTGCATCAACACGTTTGTTTTGAAGTTCAAGAAACGCATCTGTAAATTTTTGAAATCTTGTAACTTTTATTCCTTTAATCTTGGAAACCACCAAATCACCTGTTGTTCCCAATTGAACAGCAACCTTTTTCCCTTTCAAATCCTCAAGTGATTTTGGAGAGAAATTCTCACCTTTTCTTACAACTATCGATTGGTTAGCGTTAAAATACGGAATAGAAAAGTCAATCACTTTCGCCCTTTTATTTGTTATCGTCATACCCGCAATTATTAAATCAATCTTATCAGACATAATCGCAGGAATAAGTGAATCAAAAGGAAGATTTAATATTTTAAGTTCAACTCCAAGCTCACTTGCTACCTTTTTTGCAATGTCAATATCAAAACCTACAATATTGTTATTTTGATCCACAAATTCAAATGGTGGAAAGGTAGGTTCCGTACCAACAATTAAAATTCCCCTTTCTTTTATCTTCGATAAACTTGCTGTAAAAAACACTGAAACTATAAAAACAATAAATAAAACAGCGACCAACTTTCTCATACTATCCCCTCCTTTTTGTAATACTTGGTAATTTAATTTTAACACATTTAACCTAAAAATAACATGATATGATAAAAAAAATACGGAGTGATAACTCACTCCGTATTTATTATCTTACTCAACTGTAACACTTTTTGCTAAATTCCTAGGTTTGTCCGGATCATATCCCCTCATATCCGCAATTAAATATGCAAACAATTGAATCACTGGAGAAATCGTGAGTGGATACATATCATCAGGACTATCAGGAACGTATATAATATCATCTACTATCTTTTCCAGTTCTTTGTTGCTCTCGTTTGTAATCGCAATTATTCTAGAATTTCTTGCCTTTGATTCTTCTATATTACTCTTTGTTTTTTCAAACAAATTATCTTTTGGTGCTATTGCAAACACCGGGAAAGTTGGATCAAGCAACGCTATTGGTCCGTGTTTTAACTCCCCGGCAGGATACGCCGTTGCATTTATATAACTTATTTCTTTTAACTTTAGCGCTCCTTCAAGTGCTGTTGGATAATTTATCCCGCGTCCAATATACATAAAGTGATGATAATTTTTGTAATACGATGAAATTTCTTCAAGATCTATATTGTTTAGAATTTTTCTAAAAATCTCAGGTGCCTGCTTTAAAAACTCAAAATCTCTTTGAAGTTCTTCATTCCAAATTCCTTTCATTCTTAACAGGTGCATACCTAAAATATAGAGCACTATAAGTTGATTAACGTAAGTTTTCGTAGCAGCCACACCGATTTCAGGACCTGCATTCATAAATACAGTAACATCACTTTCCCTTGTAATAGTAGAGCCAACTACATTTGAAATTGAAATAACTTTTGCACCTTTTCTCTTAACAAGCCTTACCGATTCAAGCGTGTCTGCAGTCTCTCCAGATTGGGATATAGCAATAACAAATGTATTATCATCTACATGTATATTCCTATACCTAAATTCAGACGCAACATCCACTTCTACATCTATATTTGAATGTTTTTCAACAAAATATTTAAATACAAGACCTGCATGATAACTAGTACCACACGCCACAAGTTTTATTTTTTCAACCCTTTCAACGTTGAATTCCTTTAATTCATTTAAAACAGGTCCTTCAAGTGTTACCCTACCCACAAGTGCACTTTCTATTGCTTCTGGTTCCTCCATTATTTCTTTTAACATAAAATGTTTGTACCCGCTTTTTTCAGCAGATGTTTCATCCCAATCTATATGGTATACTTTTCTTAAAACTACGTTCCCACCTAAATCAGTTATTTTATATTCTCCATCCTTTAAAAGCACCACATCTCCATCTTCCAAAAAGACCACATCTTTTGTATAACGCAAAATAGGTGTAACATCCGATGCAAGCACAACTTTTTCTTTTCCTCTTCCCAAAACAAGCGGACTTCCTTTGCGTGCAGCTACAAGCATATTACTAAAATCAGAATGCATAACCACAATCGCGTATGCACCCTTTAAAAGCTTTATAGCATCTAAAACCGCTATATATAAATCTCCTTTAAAGTGTTCTTCAATTAAGTGTGCTATAACCTCTGTATCTGTATCCGATTTAAAAACATGACCCTTTGACTTTAACATTTCTCTTAATTCATAGTAATTTTCAATTATTCCATTATGTACTATGGCGATTTTACCCGTACAATCCGTATGCGGGTGTGCATTTATATCATTTGGAATCCCATGCGTTGCCCATCTTGTGTGTGCTATTCCAATTGACGTCTTCTTTTGAGGTATCTTTGATTTTAAATTTTTAATTTTACCTATGGATTTCTGTATTGATATCTTTCCGTTATCGTAAAATGCAACTCCTGCTGAGTCATATCCTCTGTATTCAAGTTTTTGCAAATCTTCGACAAGCTCTTTTAAATTAAATTCAGTTCCCACTATCCCTACTATTCCACACATCTTTTATTGCCTCCTCAATTTTTGAGGTCAACGAAATTTCTATACCTTGTTTTGCAACCTTTAGTGCGTGATATATTGCAACTTCATCCGAATTTCCGTGGGCTTTAACCACAATTCCATTCACTCCTACAAAAAATGTTCCACCATATTTTCTCGGATCCAATTTTTCTTTTAACTTGTTAAAAACGGGTTTCATAAGAAGTGCGCCAAGTGCGGAAATTACATTCTTTTTTATGTTTGACTTTAAAATTTCAATTATTAGTTTTGCAGAACCTTCCATTGTTTTCATGGCAATATTTCCATGAAAACCATCTGCAACCACAACATCTACCTTTCCCATGTTTATATCATTTCCCTCAATGTTTCCTTTAAAACTTTCTCCAAATTTTTCTCTCAAGAGTCTAAAAGCTTCTTGCTCTTTTTTTGTGCCTTTATTTTCCTCAGTTCCTACATTTAATAAACCAACCTTAGGATTTTTTATCCCCATAAATTTTGCATATTCAACGCCCATTATAGCAAATTGCAAAAGTGTAAATGGTTTAACATCAATATTAGCACCCGCATCTGCAAGTATGCAAAAACCATCCTTTGTAGGAATTGGCACGGCAAGTGTAGGCCTTTCTATTCCTTTTATCCTTCCTACAACAAATGTAGCACAAGCTAGTAGTGCACCTGTGTTCCCCGCACTTACAACTGCGTCCACTACGTTATCTCTCACCAATTTACAACTTTGATACATAGTACTATTTTTGCGTCTTATAGCTTCTGTGGGTTTTACATCCATGGGCAGATAATCTTCCACAACAACCTTTCTACAATTACTTGGAAGGGAAATTTCCTTAAAATTTTTCTCTATACCCACCAAGTAAAGTTCAACATCTGGATTATCTTTTGCAAAAGCCAAAGCGCCAGCCACGATCTTCGCTGGCGCAAAATCACCACCCATTAAATCAATAGCTATTTTTTTCATAGTTATTCTGCAACTTCAAAAATTTGTTTCTTACCATAGTGTCCGCAGTTCAAACAAACCCTGTGTGGAAGTTTCGGTGCACCACAATTTGGACAAACAGATACGGGTACGGAAAATGCTTTGTAGATTTTTGCCCTCTTGTGATGGGTTCTACTTCTTGACCTCTTTTGCTTTGGTACTGCCATGAAAAATCCCTCCCTTGATTAATTATTGCTTAATTTTTCCTTTAACTTCAAAAGTTTTTCAAATCTAGGGTCTATCGAAAACTCTTCCATTTTTTCACACTTGTGATCCGGATGTAAATTTAAATTTTCACCACAATACTGGCACAAACCTTTACAATTTTCATCACACACAAAAACATCAGGAGCACTTACAACAAGTGCTTCTATTATTCGCTCTTCAAGGTCTATTACTTCTCCTTTGTAGTATATCACATTTTTTAGATTTTCTATTTCAGAATCTTTAAAATTTGGTTCACTTTCTAAATCGTATATTCCCTCTATTGTTCCTTCAAGTTCTAAAATAGATGTTTCAAGGCACCTATCACAAGGTCTTTCGATCTTTCCCTTCACTACTCCACCTACTATTATTGTGTTGTCTGTATAAACTATAGAGATTTTCACGTGAAATACGTTATCTATTACTTTGTAAGTTCCAGTGTGCAAGTTAATAGTCTCTGTATAATAATCATCTTCTATTTTCATATGTCTTTTTGCTATAATATCTTTTACTTTTATTTTCCAAATCATTTAAATCACCTCTAATTTATGGTATCATATTTAATTAGGAGGGATTCTATGAAAAAAGCATTTTACGTTTTTCTATTAATAATTGCATCAAATCTATATGCCTTTATGCTAGATCCTTTGAATTATATTACCAAATCTAACCTTGGTTTGCAAGTACAATTTTATAACAACGCGGGAAAAATATCCATATACACCCCTTATGTTTACAAAATTGTTTCATACAATACATTTACCGACACCATGCGATTTCCAGAAATAGTCAAAGGACTAGCATATATAGAATCTGGTTTTAACATACATGCCCTTTCAAATATCGGTGCAATGGGGGTTGCTCAATTCAAGGCAAATGCGGCATTAGATTATGGGGTAAACAACGCATGGAACCCAAAGCAAGCGCTTCTTGGTGCTGATAGAATGATAAGGTTCTATTACCAAAAATATCAAGATATATATACTGTTTTGGCGATATACAATATTGGAGAAACAAACTACAAAAAAGGAAAATATCTAGATGCGGGAAAAAACTACGCAAGAAAAGTAATCTCTGCTTCAAGGAAAATTAGCAGAAATACAAATTTGTACGATAGATATGTGTTATACTTACAAAGTGGTTTCTTAAACGAAAGTACAAATACTTCGTTTTTTGAAATTGGTAGTATTTTTGATTATCTAGGAATTATTTACTTTGATATATCTTCAAAGTTAATCATCCAAGAGAATAACTATCCTATAGAAATTGGTGGAAAGTCTTATTTTAGATTAGATCATTTTTCGTCAATTGTTTTCGGATATAATTTAAGGTATAATATTAATATATCAATTGGTCCCATTTTAGGTTACTCGCACTTTGAACCTGTCGGCACAAATTATGAGTTATCTTATGATTTTTCAAAGGGATTTAGTTTAAAAAATTTCCAATTTGAAGTGGGATACGGGAATAAGTATTGGCGTATTGGCCTTGGTTTTGATCCAGACTTTGAAAACTTTTATCTTAGATTTCTATACTGAGGTGATATTCCTTGGAATGGTTTAGAAAATTCTTAGATAGTTTGTCAAACATCCCAAATTTTTGGAAAAAGCTCAACAAAAACCAAAAAATAGCATTTACTTCATTAATTTTAGCAATAGTTTTTGCATTAGTAGTTGCCGTAGTTTTAAATGCTCCAAAATATGTATTGTTAATCACCGCAAACAACGAAACAGATGCAGGCGCAATTATCCAACAACTGGAATCGCAGGGAATACCATACAAAGTCGAAGCAGGTAATAGGATATTTATACCTTCTTCTTACAATGTATACGAAGTAAGGATGAAACTTGCCTCCAGTGGAATTTTAGGTGCATCCTCAAAGGGATTTGAACTACTTGATCAAAGTAGTTTTGGTGCAACAAGTTTTGACAAACAAGTTAATTATCAGAGGGCTTTACAAGGAGAGCTAGAAAGAACCATTGCAACTATCAACGGTGTAAAGTATGCAAGAGTGCACTTAACTCTTCCTAAATATACCTACTATGTGCGTGGTGAAATGGCTGAAACACGCGCATCCGTTCAATTGGTACTAGAACCTGGAGCAACCATTTCAAAAGAACAAGTTAAGGGAATCATATACCTTTTAACAGGAGCAGTAGAAGGGCTAAAACCGGAAAATGTAAAAGTGGTGGATAATTTTGGAAGGGCATTAAGTGATCTCGTAAACTTTGACGAAAACACATATGCTGCCAACACAAAAACGGAATTAAAAATGCAACTTGAAAACTATTATCGAAACAAAATACAACCTGCCCTTGAAACTGTATTTGGCTTTGGAAAAGTAGAAGTAATAACCGATATAAACCTTAATTGGCAAAAGATCGAAAAAACCATCACAACTTATTCTTCTCCAAAAGGAGGACTTTTAAGGAGCAAAGAAACAGAAACTGAGAAATCCACCGTTAAACCCGCAGACGGTGGACCTGTAGGAACAGAATCAAATATTCCAACAACTTACTATCAAAGTGTAGAGGGATCAAATAGTTCACTGTATGAAAAATCACATGAAATTACAAATTACGAATTAAACCAAATAGTGGAAAACGTCGTACAAAATATGGAAGGAGAAATAGAAAACATATCTGTTTCTGTTATAATAGATTCTTCTTCAACAGTCTTTAATACAGTCTCAAAAGACGAAATCAACAAATTAGTATCAAATATAATCCAAAAAAGTATAGCAGCTAACGCAAGCCCATCGAATATTTCTTATTCTCTTGCCTTTATCCCATTTAGCAGAGAACTTGAAGAACAATACCAACAACTAATCCAAACAGAACAATTAAAAAAGGATATTGTTTTTAAAATAACACTCCTTTTGATTGCAACGGTATTGATGTTCTTTAGTTCATATGGAATATTACTACAAATTAGAAAATCAAAAGCAAGAAAACTTGTACTTCAAAGGTACAAAATGCTAGAAGAAGAAGCACAGAAATTAGTAGAAGAAGAAGGAGGACAAGAAGCAGAAGAAATACTCAGCGAAGCACAAAAGGTTATAGAAGAACTAAAAGATTACGCAAAACAGCTTGCAGTAAAATCACCTGAGGAAACTGCAGCCATAATCAAGATTTGGATGTCTGAAAGAGGGTGAGCTAATGCCAGATAAAATTAACATACCTGGAAAGAGAAAAGCTGCAATACTTTTGGTTTTAATGGGTCCAGAAAATGCAGCAAATGTGTTAAAACAACTTGAAGAACAAGATGTCGAAACACTTACAATAGAAATTGCAAATCTTGGTAAAGTAACAGACGACGAAAAAGAACAAGTTCTATCGGAATTTAAAGAACTTTCAAAAGCAAGGGAAATGTTGCTTTCTGGCGGTATAGATTATGCAAAAGAAATGCTTATTAAAGCCTTCGGTCCAGAAAGAGCAATGAAGGTTATTGAAAGGCTTGTCTCAAATCTTCAAGTAAAACCATTTGAATTTATGAAACTTGCCGATCCCATGCAAGTTGTTAATTTTTTACAATCAGAACATCCACAAACAATTGCTTTGGTGTTGAGCTTTTTAGAACCACCACTTGCAGCTAAAGTGTTGTCCTCGCTTCCAGAAAATATTCAAGCAGAAGTGATAAAGAGAATAGCGTTACTCGAACGTGCATCACCTGATGTGGTAAGGGAAATAGAAAAGAACCTTGAAAAGAAATTCAGTGGAATCGGTATGCAAACGTTAAGTCAAGTGGGTGGTGTAGATACAGCAGCGGAAATTATCAATAATATAGATAGGGCAACGGAAAAAAGCATTATGGAAAAACTCGGGTATGAATCTCCAGAACTTGCAGAAGAAATCAGAAGAAGACTATTTGTCTTTGAAGACTTGCTTAAACTTGATGATAGATCAGTACAACTTGTGCTACGTGAAGTTGATACAAGAGATCTTGCCGTTGCACTAAAAGGTGCATCAGAAGAACTAAAAGAAAAGATATTCAATAACATGTCCAAGAGGGCTGCACAGCTTTTAAAAGACGAACTGGAATTTATGGGACCTGTAAGGGTAAAAGACGTGGAAGAAGCACAACAAAAAATTATAAACATCGTAAGAAGATTGGAAGAAGCAGGAGAAATAGTAATTGCAAGGGGTGGAGGAGAAGAGTTAATAGTTTAGGAGGTAAATCGTGGAAGAAAATGTATATTGCGTTCTTGATACAGAAACAACAGGCCTTAACCCTTGGTTTGGCGATAGAATCATTGAAGTTGCAATTGTACCTGTATACAAAGGAAAAATAGTTAATAGCTGGATATATCATTCATTGGTGAACCCAAGTATCCCTATTCCAGCATTATCCGAAAAAATCCACGGCATTTCAAATGCACAAATTGCAGATGCACCAGGTTTGGAAAGGGTTTTGGATAATATAAGGGCATATACAAAAGACACTATATTAGTGATGCACAATGCAACTATGGATCTTTCATTTTTGGATATTGCAACAAAAGAAGTAGGTCAATTTCCTATAAATGCAAAATACATAGATACCCTGGAAATATCCGAAAGTTTATACGGAAAACGCAGAAGTTTGGAAAGTCTTGTAAAAGAATTTAAACTAGGAAGTAAAGTTCCACATAGGGCGCTGCAAGATGCTATTTTAACCGCTAAAGTATTTTTAAAACTATCGGAAAAAATTGGTATTGAAAACTTACGAGAATTTGTAAGAATATGGGGGGATGGACAATGATTAAAAATTTTGTATTAGATACAAATGTATTAATACACGATCCAGAATCTATTTATGCCTTTGAAGACAACAATGTGATAATACCACTTCCCGTACTTGAAGAACTTGATAATTTAAAAAGACAAACGGGAAGCCTTGGAAAATCTGCAAGGCATGCAATAAGGGAATTAGATAGTTTAAGACAGAAAGGTAAGTTATCAGAAGGTGTTAAACTAAAAAATGGTGGAAAAATACAAGTCGTATTTTTAAAGAAAAAAGATCACGAAGATATAGACTTTCTATACGAAAAATACATAGACAACTGGATTTTGGTTTATACACTACACATTTTAAAATCCACAAAACAACCCACTTTTTTAGTATCAAAAGATATAAACTTAAGGGTTAAGGCAGATTCCTTGGGCATACCTTCCCAAGACTATCTTTCCGATAGATCAGAACTTCAATCTTTGACTCCCGGATATTTTGAATTTCATAACATAGAAACCTTGGACAAAAGTTTATTATATCCAAACGCATACATAGACAACTTGGATAAATATTACAGATTCGATGGAGAAAACCTACTACAAATGTCCAGAAAAATAACAGCGTGGAATGTAAAGCCAAGAAACAGGGAACAATTTTTCGCAATGGACGCTCTACTAAATGACAACATAAAATTAGTCTCGTTAATTGGAATGGCAGGAACTGGTAAAACCTTCATTACGCTTGCTTGTGCGCTACAAAAAACATTTACAGAACAAAAATACGAAAAAATAATAGTGGCAAGGCCACTTGTGGCAATGGGCGGAAAAGATATTGGTTATCTACCGGGAAGCTACGAAGAAAAAATGAAACCCTGGATGTCACCTATTTACGATAATCTAGAATATCTTTTTAGACTTTCCAATACAAACATGAAAGAATTCATGAAAAAAGGTATAATTGAAATAGAAGCATTAACATATATTAGGGGAAGATCCATCCCTGATCAGTTTATAATAATAGATGAGGCACAAAACTTAACTCCACACGAAGTTAAGACAATTTTAACTAGAGCAGGTGAAAATACAAAAATAGTACTTTTGGGTGATCCATATCAGATAGATACTCCATACTTAGATAAAGACAGCAATGGACTTGTATATGCCGCAAGTAGATTTTTAAACAGTAAAATTTCAGCACATATAATCTTGCAAAAAGGTGAAAGGTCCTTATTAGCCACCGAAGCAGCTAATCTTCTTTAAGGGGGTTTAAGATATATGGAAATTAAAGTCGCAAATTTAGAACTGTATTCTGTGCCTTTTCGGGTAAGCATGTTATGGAATATAATATATCAACTAAAACTTTCCGTTTTAGATTTGCTCTCGAAACAATACCAAGATGCCCACTTTATCTTTTATAATGCATTAGGTGAATATGGAACATACGACAAGGTGGAGGAAATACTTTCAGTTTATTTTAAAGACTTTGAAATACTAGATGAAAAACTTGAGTTTAGCACCTCTCCTATTAATAATTTACCGGTTATTGAAAAAGATGGAAAATTAGAAAGACTCGACTGTGAAACATTGGGGATTTATTACCTAAACAACTTAAATAAATTACCAGAAAAAAAATATTCAAAAAACATACTTGTTGTAAATGAACTAGTTGATAAAAAAAGGATAGATGCCTTAAAAGACGACTATATTGTAATTTCTCAAAACAAAGAATTAGATTACAAAAATTTATTTGAGAGAAAAGTACTAGAGGATATAGAAAACGACACCACAAAAGCTGTACTTCTTGATCTTTTGCGAGGTGGTAGCGTATGTTGATTAAATCATTAAAAATAAATGGATTTGGAAAGATAAAAAGCAAAGAATTAAAGTTCAAACCTGGATTAAACGTTATATTTGGCCCTAACGCTTCTGGAAAAACAACTATAGCCTACTTTATTCTTAACGCTTTATCAAAACCAGGCGATGAAATCAAAAAATACGAGCCCTGGAACCATTACGAATTTGGTGGTGAAATAACAACGGATGAAGGCACATTCAAAGTGGATTTTCTAAATGGAGAATTTAACACTCTTGTTGATAGAGAACTCTTTGAAACAGTGGGGTTTATAAAGGAAAACGAAAAATTAGACCTGTTAAGGGAAAAAGATTCTTTTGTTATAGGTTATATGAAAAAGAAAATGCAAAAAAATGAGTGGGGAATAAGATTAACTGAAGCTATTGCAGCTTCAAATAATTATTTCGAAAAAGTCCAATATTGCATTGAAGAATTAAATAAAAAAATATCTGAACTTGACGCACAAATTTTGGATATAAAGAAAGAAATTGAAAAATACAATAAAGATATACTGTACAAAAAAGAATTGAAAAAAGAAAAGGAAAAAATTGAAAATGAATTAATCATAAAACAAAGTAGATTGGAAGAAGAAAAGGGAAAATACATAAAGGAATTAAATGACAAAATAAGAAGCTTGAGTTTAAAAAAAGAAGAATTAAACATGTCTTTACAAGAATTTTCAAGAATTTCCAAAATTGATAGGGAAAAAATAGTACAAGTTAGGGAATTTATGAATACACTAGAAGTACTCAACAAAAACATAGATGGAATTTCAAAACAATACAATGAACTTTTAAATAATTTAAAAAATATTGAAACCCTATTAGAGGAAAAAATGAAAAATTTGAATATAAAAGATGAAAAAGAACTTGAAACGGTCAACCTTAAAATTAAAAATTTAATTTTATTAAAGAAAATGTATGACGAAAAGAAAAATAAATTAGAAGATATACTAGAGGAAAACTCACTTTGGAAACTCTTTACTGAAAAGGAAAATTTAATTGATGAACTGGAAGAAGAAGAAGCAAAACACAAAGAAAACCAAAACAAAATACAAAAGAAGATTGACGATCTAAAAGAAAATTTAAATAAAATTTCTTCTTCTATAAAAATTCACAAGGATTTTTCTTTTGTCTTTTTCTTTGCGGCTTTGATCTCGTTGATTTTTGGCTTTGTTATGAAAAACATTTCACTTTGGTTATTTAGTGGAACAATCATCACGGGTATTGCTGGATTTATTGAAACAGTTCTCTGGAGAAAAAAGGAAGGAACAGCAGAAATAATAAGAAATGAAATAGATGAGTTGATGAAGAAAAAAATAATACGACCTAGGTATTTAAGTCTGCTAAGAGAATACAATCTAAAGTCACTAAAAGAATTAAGGCAAAGATACTACGAATTTATTGAATGGAAGGCAAGAAAAAAAGATTATCAAAGTGCAAGTGAAGAATTTAAAAAATTGGAGTCTGAAATTTTAAAGGAATTAAAAGATTTTAATTTGGGAAGTGCCGCCCAAATTATAGATTCTGGTATTTCTTACCTTGAAAGGTTGGTAAATGAAGTACAAAGGCTAATTCTTACAAAATCCTCGTTGGAAAAACAACTATATGAAGTAAAATCCGAAATGGAAAATCAACTAAAGAAGAAAGATGAAACAACGCTTACCCTCAATAAATTAATGGAAGAACTAAAGCTCTCACTTGATGAAATCAAAAATTTTGATAATCTATACGGTAAATATCTAACTATAACGGAAAATATTACAAAGGTAGAATCTGATATTGAAAAATACCAATCTATGTTGGACAACGAAATCTTACCCGAAGAAATCAGAAATTTGGAATTTGAAATAAAAGAATTACAAAGGAAAAATAAGGAAATTGAAGGGGAACTTTCAAAAGAGCTAAAACAAATTCCCTCTTTTGAAACTTTATTGGAAAAAATACAGGAAAAAGAAAAAATTATAGGAAAAATCGAATCTCTAAAAGTATACTTATCAAATATCTCAAAGGCAAAAGAAATATTAAGAAAAAGACTAGAAGAATATGTGGAAACCTATGGAAAGAAATTCAAGGAAGAATTTACTAAGATATTACTTTCCATAGTAAATGAAACCATGCCAATTATTGTCGAGGATAACCTTTCTGTAAGGTTAAATATAAACGGTGAAAAATTAAATCCAGAGGAGTTTTTAAGTGCTGCTACTTTTGATCAAATGTTATTCGCATACAAAGTTGCACTCTTTAAAACCATGGCAGAACACAACCTTCCATTGATAATTGACAACGCTTTTATAAGATACGACAACGAAAGACTAAAAAGAGTAATAGACATCTTAAATCACGAATCAAAGAGAAGACAAATAATACTATTAACAAGTGACATTAGACTGGCAAATACTTTTAAGGATATTGTCAAGTTGGAGGGATAATATGTACAAAAGAATCCTCTTAAAACTCAGTGGGGAAGTACTAAGCGGTGAAGGTGAAAAAGGATTCAACCATGAAAATATCATATACCTTGTTGATGAGTTAAAAAAGATACTAGAATACGGGACAAACATGGGAATCGTTATTGGTGCGGGTAACTTATTTAGAGGCAGAGAAATGCAAGAGTTATCCCCAACTATTGCAGATCAAATAGGTATGTTGGGAACTGTAATAAACGCATTGTATCTGAAAGATATTTTTGAAAAAAATCACCTAAGAACTGTCGTTGTTTCACAAGTAACATCTCTACCGTCGATAAGACCTATACATTACGATGATATAAACCTATACTTTGATGCAGGATACGTTGTAATATTTGCAGGCGGAACGAGTAATCCATTCTTTACCACAGATACAGCTGCCGCATTGAGAGCTGTTGAAATGAAAGCAGACATACTAATTAAAGGTACAAAAGTAGACGGTATATACGATAAAGATCCAAAAAAATACAATGATGCAAAGAAATTTAATATGCTCACTTTCGATGAAGCGATAGAAAAAGGATTAAAAATTATGGATACCGAAGCATTTTCCATATGTAAAAGGTATAATATGAAAATACTCGTTATGGACTTCTTTAAAAAGAATAATCTACTTTCCGCTGTAAGAGAGGAAAATGTAGGTACTTTGGTGGTGCCCAAATAATGTGGTATCCAGGGCACATAAGTAAGGCAAAAAGGAAAATAAAAGAATTTCTAAAAGCAGTTGATACAATCTTAATTATTTTAGATGCAAGGGCTCCACTTGCAACTACTGCTTTTGAAAGAGAATTATTTTCTGGAAAAAAGGTCCTGTATATTTTAAATAAATCAGATTTAGCAGATGAAAACTACACAAATCTGTGGATAAAAAAAATAAGTGAAACATCACCTGTTATATCTTTTTCAAAAGACGAACCTGTAAACAAAATTAAAAAATTTATTAAATCCTTTTCAAAAGAAAAATTAAAAGAAACGCGTGTATTAATAGCAGGTGTTCCAAATGTGGGAAAGTCGTCTATAATAAATAAAATTTCAGGTAGAAAGCTGGCAAAAACGGGGATGGCTCCAGGTATAACAAGAGGGTTACAATGGATAAACTTGGGAAATGTAAAATTACTCGATACCCCTGGAATATTATACTCAAAGCTATTTAACAAAGACATAGCTGCTAAATTACTCCTTATTGGTTCTTTACCTGTAGAATCAATAGAAAAATATGATATAATTACTCGGGCATATGAACTTTTTAAAGATGAATTAAACATCAATAAAAGCTTTGAGGAATTTTTGGAAGAATATGGAAAACAAAGAGGATTTATCTCAAAAGGTGGAATTGTGGACTTTGAAAGAACCAAAAATAATATATTCAAATCAATTTCAGAAGGAAAATTTGGACGGTTTACATATGATAAGGAGGTGAATCTATGGATGCAAAAATAATTAACTCACTAATTTCAGCGGTAAAATCTACCTTTAAAATGGTACTTAAAGTTGAACCTAATGTTTCAAAACCTTCAATCTCCAAAGGAATTGAACCAAAATACCCCATAGTTACAGTTATAGGTTTTAATGGAGACATAGATGGTAACTTAATTTATTCTTTTAACAAAAACACAGCAATTAAAGTGGTTAGTACCATGATGGGAATGCCATATGAGAATCTAGATGAACTTGCATTGAGCGCATTAGGTGAGTTGGGAAACATGACTAGTGGATCAATTGCAATGGAACTTGAAAAAGTAGGGTATAAAGTAGATATTACACCTCCCACTGTAATCACAGGTAAAGATATCCAAGTTACCGCAGAAGGTGTAATATTAAAACTTCCTTTGAATATCTTTTCAGAAGGAGATTTTGAAGTACATATGGTAATTAGAGGTGGAGGGAAATAATGATTGTTATAACCAGTGTCTTAAGGGAAGAAATTTTAGGGGCTTTTAGGGAACTACTTCCCGTTTTGGAAAATGGTGAAATATTAAAAAGACCTTATATGAGGGGATTAATAGGTGCAAATGAAGTACTACTTGTATATGGATTAATTGGAAAAGTTGAATCTGCAATGATGGCCCAAGTTTTAATAGATAAATTCAATCCTAAATACCTAATACATTGCGGCTCAGCAGGTGCAATAAACGAAAAAAGAAAAATTGGGGATATAGTTTGCGGAACAAAGTACGTAGAACACGATATAGGGTTTAGAGAAAAAACGGTATCATCATTTAAGGCTTCTGATGTTTTAGTTGAAAGAATATACGATATATACAACGATACAATCTTTGGGATTATTGCAAGCGGTGATTCTTTTATAAACTCAAAAGAAGAAAAGGAAAGAATTTACAAAGAAACACAAGCAGAAATAGTAGATATGGATAGTGCGGCAATAGCAAAGGTTTGTGCAGAAAATGGTATAGAATTTTGTTCGTTGAAAATAGTAGTAGACAAAGGTCTAGAAAGCAGTGAAATAGAGATAAAAAGTAATTTCAAAAGGCTTGCGCCATTTCCATCTGCCATTATTGCCGAAATGTTGCAAAAACACCTGTTATAGGAGGCATATATGCTAAACGTTGGAATCTTTTTCGGTTCAAAAAGCGTTGAACATGAAATTTCAATAATAACAGCAAATCAAGTCCTATCCTCCATAGATAGGAGAAAGTATAATGTCATTCCCATTTACATTTCAAAAAAAGGCGAATGGTTTACGGGAAAAATACTCGAAAATATAGAAAATTTTAAGGATATTGATTTCATGTTAAAAAAAGCCAAAAAAATTGATGTTATTCTTCCCCAAAAAAACAAATTAGTTTTAAAATCAGGATTAAAAAAGTACTATATCGATTTTTGTTTCCTTGCATTTCACGGAACAAATGGAGAAGATGGTACATTTCAAGGTATGTGTCAATTTTTTGGCATTCCATTCTCTGGAAGTGATTTTTACTCTTCTGCATTTTCAATGGACAAGGTTATAACAAAAATTCTATTAAAAGAAAATGGTATACCGATAGTGGATTTTAAATATACAACAAAACCTAGTGAAGATTTTTTTAAAAAATGCGAAGAAGAATTAAGCTATCCCATGATAGTGAAACCTGCAAGATTAGGTTCAAGCATAGGTATTTCAAAAGTTAACAATAGAGAAGAACTAAAAGAGGCAATAGAGCTTGTTCTTAAATTTGATGATAAAGTATTGGTGGAAAAGTGGATTGATGCAAAAGAAGTAAATTGCGCAGTAATGGGTTATAAAAACATTTTGGTATCAAAGCTTGAAGAAATAGTAAAAGAAAAAGAACTTTTTGACTTTGAGGAAAAATACTTTAAAAAAGGAAAAAAATTTTCCAATCATATTATTCCGGCAAACCTGGATGAAAAATTAGCAAAAGAGGTAAAAAAAGTAGCTATAGAAACATTCAAGGCATTGGAATGTGCAGGAAATGTAAGGATAGATTTTTTAGTAACAGACAAAGTATACGTAAACGAAGTAAATTCTATACCAGGTGCACTAGCATTTTATCTGTGGCAACAAAGTGGTTTTACATTTTCACAAATAATAGATAACATGATAAACATAGGACTTGAAAGAGCCAAAGATAAAGAAAATAAAATCTTATCTATCAATACAAATCTTTTAAATTTAAAGGTGGGTAAATGATACACTATGAAATAATACCTAAAGGTAAAAAAAATATACTTTTCTTGCACGGTTGGGGTGCAGATTTTTCTTATTTTAAACCAATTGCAGAAAAATTAGAATATACCTCAATATTGGTTGATTTACCCGGTTTTGGAAAAAGTTCAAAACCTCCTTTTGTAATGTCTAGTTTTGATTATGCAAATACTATTGAAAAATTTATTGAATCATTGAACTTAGATAGCATATCTTTGATAGGACACTCTTTTGGCGGAAAGATTGCCGCTATTTTGGCTTCAAAAAATCCAAAGTGGCTTGATAAATTAGTAATAATTTCTGCACCTGGTATAAGAAGAAAAAACTTAAAGTTAAGATGCAAAGTATTAACTTATAAATTACTGGTAAAAGTATTTAAATTTTTAAACCTCAACACACAATATTTAAGAGAAAGATTTGGTTCTGAAGATTTCAAAAATTCTCAAGGTATAATGCGCGAAATTTTAAAAGTCGTGGTAAATGAAGACATATCCGAGGAATTAAAGAAAATAAAAAGTGAAACGCTAATTATTTGGGGCGACCTAGACAATGCTGTCTCCTTTGATGTTGTAAAAGAATTTGAAAGATTAATCCAAAATTCAAAGCTTATAATCTATAAAAATGTTTCACACTTTCCATTTTTGGAAAATTACGACAGATTCTTAAACGATTTAAAAATATTTTTAGGAGGATAATATGCTTGAAAAGATATTTTTGCTCCTATTTGTTTCAAATTTTGTAATTAGATCCCTTTACTCTCTTCATATGCTACAACTTGAAGAATATTCCGAAAAAAAATATTTAAAATGGATATTTTCACATCTTAACAGGTACTTGGTTAATCTACTATTTGTACTATCTATTGTCTTTTATTTTTTCAACCTGTACATTGCAATTGCGTTGCTGGTAATTTCAATATACGTTGACTTGCGATACTTTGTTTTGGTTAAAAAGAAAAAACCACTTGTTTTCACAAAACGCCTAAGAAGATTATTATACGTTTCATACGCAATTTTTGGTTTTTGTTTACTATGGACTATACATTCAAGCAGTTTATTATCCGAATCTATTTTATTTTTCATAAGCTTATTTAACTCATTTTATTATTTTTTAATAAATGCGTTAATGCTTCCTATCGAACGCTTAATCAATGAATACTACTACAAAGATGCTAAAAGAAAGATAAAACATCTAAAACCACAAATTATAGCCGTAACGGGAAGCTATGGGAAAACAAGTACAAAATACTTTCTTACCCATCTCATTAGCGAACACTACAAAACACTTATGACGCCGGAAAGCTACAACACTACAATGGGAATTACAAAAGTAATCCGCGAAAAACTAGATAAGTCGCACGAAATATTTGTCGTAGAGCTTGCGGAAAATGACAACTACGGATATGATAAATTACTTGACTTACTTCACCCAGATATATCCATATTAACTTCTATTGGTATACAACACCTTGAAGAATTTCACAGTATGGAAAATATAATAAAAAATTTTAAAAACTACCTAACAGATAAGAGGATAGGGAAAAAAATTGTAGTAAATTTAGACGATGAAAACATAGAAAAATTAATAAAAGATATAGGTGCAGAGGTTATAACTTGTGGAATAAAAAATGAAAAAGCACAATACAAGGTAAAAGATTTAAAACTGGAAAAAAATGGCTCACAATTTATACTTAAAACTCCCAACAACCAAGAGTTTGAAATAAAAACGAATGTATACGGAAAGGAAAATATAATAAATTTACTACTTTCCATTGTTAGCGCTTTTGAATTAAAGGTACCAGTAGAGGAAATAATAGAAAGGGCTAAAAATATAGTCAAACCAAAACACAGACTAGAAATAGTTAGAGACGATACAATAACTGTAATAGATGATACCTTTAATTCGAATCCAAAGGGGTTTAAAATGGCACTTGAATATTTATCACTTTTTAATTATAGAAGAAAGATATTAGTAACTCCTGGTTTTGTGGAATTAGGAGAAAGAGAAGACGACGAACATTACAAATTGGGAAAATTAATATCAAAGTACGTAGATGTTGTATTTTTGGTGGATAAAAAAAGAACAAAAAAGATTTTAGAAGGACTAAATGATGCTGGGTTTAAAGGAGAAGTCTTTGTTGTAAATTCCTTGGATGAAGTTATCGAAAAATTTAAAACATTTCTAAAACAAGGTGATGTAATATTATTTGAAAATGATCTTCCCGATAACTACGCATAACCCCCCAAAACGGGGGGGTGGATGGTGTGGTGTCCATGTTGGCACTTTTCACTTTTTTGCCAAAATATGTTTTATAGTAAGTATTCCAGAAGTAATATCTTGATTTTCTACTATTATAGTCTCTGGCACTTTTAGTGGGACAGGCGAAAAATTCCAGATTGCCTTTATCCCTTTTTTTATTAGTAAATTTGCTACCTCTTGAGCGCTTTCTTCTGGAACACAGATAATACCTATCCTTACTTTAAATCTTTTTATAACCCTCTCAAGGAAAGACAAGGGGAGAACAGAAAGTTCTCCCACAAAACTTCCTATTTTTTTTGGGTCATTATCAAATATTGCTACAACTTTTACTCCCATCTTTTCAAAGCCCATATATTTTGCAAGAGCACTTCCCAGGTTTCCTGCACCAACTATTATTAAATTTTCTAAGACCCTTGTCCCAAACAACTTACCAAGTTCTTCTACAAGTAGAGGGATATGATAGCCTTTTTTGGGTTTTCCCGTAATATCAAGATACGTAAAATCTTTTCTCACTTGCTCTGGTTTTATGTTAAATTTCTTTGCAAGCTCATCAGATGATATATAATCTTCATCGATTTGCATCAAATACGCATAGTACTTTTTTAGTCTTTCAAAAGTGGGTTTAGGCACATATATGGGCCATTTATCCTTTTTTGACATCCTCCTTTAACACCTCTTTTATTTTTTCGATGTTTGCCTCAGATACTATTTTATCATTCACAACTACATTTGGAGACTTTCCACAATTTTCCAAACAAAATGTGCCCTTTATCTCCAAGTCTTTAGCCCATTCTTCTTCATTTGCCAGTTTAATAAGTTCTGAAAGAATTTCATATGAACCTTTTGAATAACAAGATGTTCCCAAACACACCTTTACCGTTGTTTTCTTTTCTTTTTCAATTGGTAATGGGAGAATTTCTATATCACCATTGTTAATCCTTTTTCTATTTTTATAGGTTGTATGCAACACTTCATGTGCTATATGACTAAGTGGTTCTTTTAAATATTTTTCGTATAGCGACAACATGTGATAATTTTCAGTCGGTGATATTAAAACATCAATACCTACTACTTCACTTAATATTTTTGAGCGTTTTGTCCTTACCCTTGTATCATTTGGATATGGTTGTCCTCCTCCACCAATACATCCAAAATCACATGCCATAACCTCAACTATATCCACTTTTAAATTTCCTTCTTTTATTTTATCTATAACCTTCCTTGTGTTTCCAAGTCCAAAAACCACAACTCCAGTTATACTCTTTCCATTCTTTGTCTTTACTGTTGTAATCCTTATTCCTTTTTCTAATTCCTCTGTTTTAACACTCTCAACTTCAAGTTCATCTTCCAAAACATTTAGTACACTTGAAAACACTCCACCAGTTTTTCCAAAGCTAAGCCCTGATTGAGATGAAAGACCATATGGTCTATCAAATGGAACAGGTGGTATGTCTTTTAAATTAAAACCACTGGATCTAATGATTTGTGACAATTCCTTAGTTGTAATTACAACATCTACTTCACCAGAAAGTTCTTCTCTTTCTGCTTCAAATTTCTTGGCAGTACAAGGCATTATCGAAACGAGGTATATATCTTCTGGATCTATTCCTATTTCTTTTGCATAATATCTCTTTATTATGCTTCCCAAAGCTTGTTGCGGAGACTTAACAGAAGATAAATTTTCCAAAAATTCCGGGTAATTGTGTTCGGCAAACTTTACCCATCCCGGACAACAAGATGTAAATTGAGGTAATTTCTCACCTTTTTCTAGCCTTTCTTTAAATTCATGTGCTTCCTCGTAAGCCACCAAATCCGCTGCAAAGGCCACATCAAATACTTTATTAAAACCTATAGACTTTAAGAAATTTACTATTCTTCCTGCTGTTACTACATCATTCTCAAGTCCTAACTCCTCTTGAATAGATGCCCTGACAGCCGGTGCCATCATTCCAATTATGTATTTTCCCTCTTCCATGGCCTTGTAAACTTTTTGTATGTCATTTCTAAATGTTAATGCACCAGTTGGACAGTGAGCAACACATTGTCCACAAAGGACACAATTTGTATTTGCAAGTTCTTCGCCAAATGCTGGCATAACTTGTGCCTCAAAACCCCTAAATGCAAAATCTATAGCCCCAATTGATTGAACTTCATCACAAACTCTTACGCAATCTCCACATAGGATACACTTTGAATTATCTCTGATTATTATAGAAGAATAATCTATAATATTAGATTTATCTAATTTGTCAAATCTTACTTTCCTAATTCCAAACTCCTCTGCATACTTTTGCAGTTTACAATTTCCATTTCTCTCACACGTTGTACAATCTCTGTTGTGTGATGCAAATAGTAATTCTAAAATTCCTCTCCTCATTTCATAAATCTCAGGTGTATGTGTTTTTACATTCATACCTTCGTATGGCTTAATAGAACACGAAGTCATTAATTGCCCATCTACCTCAACTATACACATTCTACAAGCACCATATATGGACGTTTCAGAAAGATAACAAAGATTTGGAATTTCAATACCAACATCTCTCAAAGCTTCTAAAAGATTTCTAGCGTTATCATTAATAATGGTTTCTTTACCATTAACTATTATCTTCACTACAATCGCCTCCTATTATACCAATTCTATAGCGTTAAATTTACACTTTTCAAAACAAATGCCACATTTAATACATTTTTCCTGGTCTATTACATATGGTTTTCCTCTTTCCCCGCTAATAGCATTTTGTGGACATGCCCTTGCACAAAGGCTACAACTTTTACACAAATCCGGGTTTATGACATACTTCCTTAAGGCTGTACATGTGCCACTTGGACATTTTCCGTTTATATGTTCAACATATTCATCTCTAAAGTGCTTTAAAGTGCTAAGAATCGGATTTGGAGCGGTTTTCCCAAGACCACATAATGACGCTTTTTTGATTATTTGAGATAGATCTTCTAGATTTCTCAAATCTTCCTCCGTTGCCTTACCTTGTGTAAATTTTTCCAATATGCTATATGCTTGCATTGTACCTTCTCTACATGGTACACACTTTCCGCATGACTCCCTCTTTGTAAAATCAAGGAAAAATCTTGCAACTTCCACCATACAACTATCTTCCGTAATAGCAACAATTCCACCTGAACCTACCATCGCATCAACCGATTTCAAAGTATCGTAATCTAATGGTAAATCAAAGTATTTTTCAGGCAGACATGCTCCAGATGGCCCACCAATTTGTATTGCTTTGAGTTTTTTCCCATCTGTTGTACCACCACATATATTCTCAAGAATATACCTAATTGTAGTTCCAAATTGTATTTCAATTATCCCAGTAAGTTTCAAAGGTCCTGTTACAGAAAACATTTTAGTACCTGGAGATTTTTCCACTCCATTTCTTCTATATTTTTCGACACCGTCTCTTATTATCTTTGGAACATTTGCATATGTTTCTACATTATTAATCAACGTTGGATAACCAAAAAGTCCTCTTTGAGCAGGAAATGGAGGTCTGGGTCTTGGAACTCCTCTTTTCCCCTCAATTGATGCAAGAAGTGCCGTTTCTTCACCACAAACGAATGCACCTGCACCTTCTTTTACTTCCACATCAAATGAAAAACCTGTTCCAAGAATATTTTCACCAAGGAGTCCCAAAGATTTTGCATCTTTTATAGCTTTATTAAACATTTCAACTGCTATTGGATATTCCGCACGTATATACGCGTATCCTTTTTGTGCTCCAATTGTATATGCAGCTATAATCATTCCCTCAAGAACTGAATGTGGATCTCTTTCAAGTAACGTCCTGTTCATAAACGCACCTGGATCCCCTTCATCGGCGTTACACACTACAAACTTTTTATCTCCCTTTGCATTATATGCAAATTCCCACTTTAGTCCTGTTGGAAACCCTCCTCCGCCTCTACCACGCAATCCCGAATCCTTTATGGTCTTTATAACCTCTTTTCTATCCATAGAAGAAATTACCTTAATCAACGATTTATAACCTCCACGCCCCATGTAATCCTCTATCTTTTCACACTCACTTGTTCCAATTCCTTCCATGACGTAAAAAGTCTGATTTTTAAAGAAAGTCGCATCTTCCAATCTTTTAACCTTTTTACCGGTTACAGAATCTGTAAGCAATAACCTTTCAATTATTTCTCCTCTTTTAATGGTTTTTTCCACTATCTCTTCTACATCTTCAACTCTTACATGATGATATGTTATCCCGCTTGGGGTAAATTTCACAAGAGGACCAAGAGAACAAAGTCCACAACATCCTGTTTTTTTGACTACCGGATGATCAGAATCATCATCCATTGTTTCAACTTTTACATTCAATCCTTTTTCCTTTAAAACCTCAACAAATCTTTTATATACTTTTCTTGAACCACTCGCAGTACAACCTGTACCTACACATACATAAATCTTCTGTTCTTTTAACTTTTTTTCTCTTAACTCTTGTTGTTTTTCTATGTATTCAAGTGCTTCTGTAATATTTTTAAACATATTATCTATCATCTCCTTCTTTAATTTTTCTTAAGATTTCCTTAGTTTTTTCAGGAGTGAGTTTTCCATATACTTCACCGTTTATGACCATAGCAGGTGCAAGCGCACATGCCCCTAAACACCCCACCTTATCAAGACTAAACTTCAAATCTTGAGTTACTTCTCCAGGTTTAATACCAATTTCCTCTTCAATTGCTTTAACAAGTTTCATAGATCCTTCCATATGACACGCTGTACCATCACAAATCAAAATTGTGTATTCTCCTTTAGGCTTAAGAGAAAATTGTGCATAAAACGTAGCAACGCCAAATATTTTTGCAGGTGGTATCTCAAGTGCGACTGACAAATAATTTACTATTTCCTTTGGTATATGTCTGTATTCTTTCTGTACATCGAGCAATATTTTTATCAAATTCTTTTTCTCGTAGTTATGTTTTTTTAAAATTTCTTCAACCTTCTCAAAGGTCCTCTCCACCAAAGTCACCTCCTAAAAATATTCAATGTTAACAATTTTTCCTTTCTCTTCAAGTATTTTTGAAATATCGCTAATGAGCCTAAATTTTAAAGAAATATCATGTGTAAAAAGTGGATTCTGATGAGCAGGGTTTATTGCTCGTCCAACAAAAAAATTTATTATATCGGCCCATTCAAACAGTTCAATAATCTTTTTTGCCCCCACTCCCAGTTCATTAGACTGATTTTCATAGTATCTAAATACCTGTGTAAGTGTAATAATTCCCTCTGTTACTAAATCTATTCCTTCCATATACCCTATAGGCGGTGATATCTTTGAAATACTCCTTACATCTATATCAATCTTTTTACCCGATATTTTCTCAACAATTTGACCAGTTGTTCCTCCACAAACTATCTTTTTTCCTTTTGAACACAAAAGCTTTCTTACCACTAATTCATCATTTTTCTCATCTTCAGGAGGACCTACCATGACTGTAAGTATTCTCTTTTCTCTAATTTTTAACCCCGCTATCAGTGCATCGTCCCCCTTTGTTCCCTTATCCAACCTTCTTACTAGGTTTATCATATGATTAACTATGTTTTTGTGAGCAATTTTATTCCTCAATAAATTTTTAAGTTCAAATTTTATGTTTTTTTCACCAAAACCAAAAGGATATTTATCCGAACCCATACCAGCTTGAGAAATCCCATCTGTCATCAAAAAGATTGAGTCTCCTATATTCACTTCTATTTCGCTTATGTACAAACTTTTATTATCAACCTTTTTTTTTATCTTTTTCAACGGTACAAGTCTATCACCTTTAAAATAAAATATTAATGGAAATTCATATTCAAAGATGGTACACCTTTTGTTTCTATAATCAACTAAACAAGTGGCAAGTGTAGAATAACTAATTTTCCTTACTTTACATGTTGGAAGTGTGGATAATATAGAACTAAATACCTCTTCTATTGGAATATTATTAAAGACCATGGTTGTTGCCATTGTTGCAGTTAAAGTTGAAAGTATATTTGCCTTCACACCACTTCCAAGACCGTCAGAAACACTCACTACACATTTTTCCTCGTTTCTCTTGATCTTTATAGAATCTCCACAAACCCATTCTCCTCGTTTGTTTTTAGATAAAAAGTTAATTTCACACGTAATCATTACTAATCCTCCATGAATTTCTTGAATTCCATAAAACGGGATTTTGTTTCGGCAATCGATTCACCTAGAAGTCCTGCTATCTCTTGGGCTAACAACATTTGCTTATTCAACACATCTTCTATTTTCTCTATCGTTTGTATTTTTAAACGCTTCATTTTCTCTTCTTGTTCTAATTGCTTTGTAACATCCGTTAAAATGAATACTTCCCCACTATTTTCAGGTAGAATAAACCTCTTTGCCAAAAATTTATGTAATTTTCCATTTATTTCTATTTCTTTTAGAAAATTATCTTTTATGTCTTTAATTAATTCCATAACCTTATTGTTTGAAAGACTCATAAATATTAATCTTGCAATTTTATTCTTGTAAGTTATCTTTCCGTTTTGCGATATGATTATAAGATTTGGAGTTTCTTCAACTACCATATTACTCACACTTGAAACCTTCTCTATTAAATATGTCACACACATTTCCTTTTCCGCTTTATTTGAAAGCACGGCAATTGCCTTTTCACGGCAGGTATCATATCCACAAGCGCTACAATTTAATTCCTTAGACTTATCACTCTTCCCCATGGAATTAAGCACATTTTGAATTTCTTCTTCCGAAAAAAACATCTCTTTCTTTTTATTTGAAAAAGTTCTATTAAGATTCACATCTAAATTCAAAAAAACATCACTTTTTGGCAATTTTTCAATGCATTTATTAAGTTTCACTCTCTTCTCAATAAGGCTTATATCTTTTCTTGTTGCAGGTCCTTCAATACAACCACCCACACAAGCAGACATTTCAATAAAGTAGTTGTTATCAAGTTTTTTTAGTCTAGAAAGAAAATCTTTAATATTTTCGATTCCCTCGACAATTAAGTGATTTTCCAATTTTACGTTTTTAACTATTCCACTAGTAATAGGATAATATCTGCCATTAGTTGGATATGGTGGATCAGGATATTCTTCCGTATCAATATTGACTAAGATTTCTTCAAGCTCTTCAAATGTTAGTACCACGTCAAAATAATCTTCAAGTTCTCTCTTTTTTGCAATACACGGTCCTAAAAAAACAAGTGGAAGATCTCCAAATAACTTTCTCAAAATTTTTGCATGTGCAATTGCAGGCGATAAAACAGGTGCTAAAAACTCTAACTTTTCTGGAAAATATTTTTCCACCAATTCAACAACTACGGGACATGCAGTAGAAATTACACTTTTTCCAAATTTTCTATACTCTTTTGATACCAATTCTGCTCCAAGTGATGTCTCATTCACAATAGCACCATTCTTCTTTAAAAAAGCTATAACTTTAAATGGATTATCAAAATGAGCAAAAAAAGACGGTGCAATTGAAACTACAAATTTTTTACCAAATAACTTCGTCAACAAATCAACATTTTTCAAATAGTTCTTGGCATCTTGAGGACAAATCTCAATACATTTACCACAAAGTATACATTCACTATCAATTACAAAAGACTTATTATCCGAAAAAGATATGGATTTAACAGGACAATTTCTCAAACATTTATAACAATATTTACAATTCGCTTCATTTGAAATAATAAATTTTTCCATATTATTCCCCTTCTTTAATGAATTTTTTCACAATTTCTTGGACATTTTCTGGGGAAACGTTAGAAATAAGCTTTCCGTTTATTTCAATATTTATTCCTTTTTCACACTTTCCAAAACAAAGTGATCCATACAATTGCAGATTTTCTATATTTAAAGCTTTTATCTTTTCCACTACTTCATATGAACCTTTTAAATGACAAGAACTTCCCATACATATTCTTATAACCATATTTTCACCTATCGTGAAATTTATAACGTTATTTTTTTCACTATAATTGTAAAACAAGAAAATATATTTGTCAACAAAAAAGTCTTGGATTTTTCCAAGACTTTTTATACAATTAAAAATCAAATATTAAGGAAAACAAAAAATGAGATAGACAACACTACTTTCACCAAGAAACGAAAATTATTTCATATATTTTTTATTAAAATGCACAATCTTATCCCTCATTTGGCTCATAAACCTCATAAGGTGCAAATACTAAAAAACCAACCGAAATTATCGCAGTTATAATAGTTGCAAAAAGAAACATAAAGTGTGCAGCAATATGATCAAGTAAAAAGCCATATATTACTGCACCTAATGGAACCATAACTTGAGAAAAAACTTCCAATGTTGAAAAAACCCTTGATCTTATACTCGATGGAGTCATAAGTTGTAAATTAGTAGATATAGGAACATTAACTTGCACGTTGAAAAAACCAAAAAAGAAGTATATAACACCTACAATCCAGAAAAATTGCATCACAGAAAAATTCTTTAAGACATCTGGGAATATAAAATACGAAAATGCAAAAAGTAGCAATATTTGAATGATTAACCCTTGTGTCATCAGTGCTCTATTCTTTAGTTTATTTAAGAATGAAACAATTGCTATATTCCCCAAAAGCATACCAAATGTAAAAAACGTTTGCACAAGCCCGTATTGTTGTGCACTCATCTTCACAACCTGCCTCAAAACATATGGTTCTACTACTTGCAATAAAGGAGCCATCAAAAAGTTGGTAACCATTGCAAAGGTAAACAAAAACTTTAAGCTTCTTTTGTTCACAATAAACAAAAGTCCTTCCTTAAATTCTACAAAAAACGTCTTTATCGAAAGTTCCTCTTTTTTTGATAGATGCGGTCTGTAATTAATAAACATTTCGCTTAACGCGGAAAAGACAAATGATAACCCATTAAATAAGAATACTAAAGAAATCCCAAAAAACCCATACACTACCCCTCCAAGAATTGGGCCTATTATCATTGAAAATGAGTTTACACCACCTAAAATAGAATTTGCACTTCTTAAATCTTCTTCTGAAACTATATCCGGAAGCATTGCAGTTGTAGCCGCACCAAAAAAACCATCCAAAACGGAAACAATTGCCTGAATCACAAATAAACCAACCATATTGAGTAGGTTTCCAAATGACATTGCAGAAAGTAATAGTATTAATCCACCTCTAATTAGATCAGTTAATACCATAATATTTTTTCTGTTAAACCTGTCACCAAGCACCCCAGAAAAGGGGGCCGCAAAAAGTCTTGGCAATATTCCAAGGAGTGTAAATATACCCATTGCAGCTCCTGAACCCGTTTTATCCAATATGTACAATGGAATTGCTATCATTTGAATTCCAGAACCTATAAGTGAAACAAATCTTCCAAATATAAATAGTACAAAATTTTTATTCAAGATTGTTTTCTTCACAGTTTATCACTCCTGAATTTAAAATACCTCTTCCTGAAATAGTCTCACAACCAATAAACCCTGCACTAAGAGTCCCATTGAGAATTATTTCTTCTGCGTTTACATTTCCAGTGCTTATCTTCCCAGATTCATTTACTATTATTTTTTCTGCATTTATATTCCCACACTTTAGCAAACCAGATACTTCTAATTCCTCAACTTGTAAATTGCCACAAGCAACTTCACCAATAACTATCATATTTTCCGTATATATGTTGTTGCAAACAAGTTTTCCTTTAATTATTATTTCTTCTGCATTTATATCCTCTTCAATCTTCAATGATTTTCCTTCTTCAACTATCAATGTATTATATTTTTTCTTCTTTTTACCATTAGCCTCTTTCATCTTCATACCCGAAAAAAATGGTTTTATAATCTTAAAGACACCTTTTAAAAGCAGGTTGTTAACTCTTGTTAACCCACCATATACCTTAGGTGGTCTTCCACTTTCTCTACATGCAACTATATTTAGACTACCATGTATGATTCCTCCATTCCAATTAACCCTAGAACCAACAACGTTTAGATCACCATCTATTTCTCCTGAAAAGGTGAGTTTTCCAAAAACTATGGAGCAATCTCCTGCTACTTTTCCCTTTATTATAGCCTCTCCATTTACAATGTTTAAATCCCCTTGAAAATTTTCTGTTTCATCGATTACAGTTACCTCACCAACTATAGGCTCCTCTGAAGTGTCTGTCGTCTGATAAAAATCCTTGTTTTCTTCTTTTGATTTAATTGCATTTATTAACGCCTCAGCCTCTTCTGCTGATATTTCCCCATTTTGAAGTGCCTCAAGCACTTTTTTTATATCATCCATCTTTATCTCCCTCCCCTTTTTTCTTTAATATATTAAGAGCATCTTCAACGCTTATAACTCCCTTTTTCAATTTTTCAAATACATCCTCTGATCCCTCTGTTTCAGAACTCTCAAATGGTTTTAACCCCATTTTATTTAACAATTTCTCAAGTTTTCCCCTAAGCGTAAAGTATCCTATACCAGTAATCCTCTCCATTTCTTTCAGATTCCCCCTACTCCTTAAGAAAAGAATTATAAATTTCATATCTTCTTCATCTAAAAATGCAAGGGGGGAAACTGTAAAAACCCCAGAAACAGTCACATTATCATGTTGACATTTCAACTGTGTGACTTTCATAATATTTCCACATACAGGACATTTTGGTAACAATTTATCACCCCTTTAAAAATTTAGTCATATCAAACAAAAAAATTGTAAAACATCCATATCTTTATCAAAATTTTTCATGCCTTTTTCAAAAAAATTATACTCTTTTCAAAAAAATATGTCAAGCAAACAAAAATTTTTTTAATAACCTAAAAATTATTTAAAACAAAAACTTGCTCAGTCTTTATTGACAATTAAATGATTTTTGATAAAATTACACTAGAATAGTGCCAACGTAGCTCAATCGGTAGAGCGGCGCATTCGTAATGCGTAGGTTGCGGGTTCGAGTCCCGCCGTTGGCTCCGTCCCCCCTAATTAGGGGGATTTTTTATTTTGGTGTAAAATATATGTGAGGTGATAAAAATGGAAAAAAGCAACTTTATTGATAAAGTTGTTATTTATGTAAAAGGTGGAAAAGGTGGAGATGGTTCTGCAAGTTTCAGACACGAAAAATACGTGCCAAAAGGTGGTCCAGATGGCGGTGATGGTGGAAATGGAGGATATGTTTTTTTGAAAGCAAATTCAAATTTATCAACCCTTTTACCCGTTTCCGAAAAGAAAAAGTATATAGCAGAAAATGGTGAAAACGGGAAGGGAAAAAAGATGCACGGAAAAAATGGAAAAGATGTAATAATCGATGTGCCTGTTGGAACAATCGTAAAAGACTTTGAAACTGGTGAAATAATAGCTGACTTAAATAAAGACGGTATGATTGTCTGTGTAGCTAGAGGTGGTCGTGGTGGAAGGGGAAATGTACACTTTAAATCTCCAACAATGCGTGCACCAAAAATTTCCGAAAGAGGATCAGAAGGAGAAGAAAGAAAATTACTATTGGAATTAAAACTTCTTGCAGATGTTGGATTAGTTGGTTATCCTAACGTTGGAAAAAGTTCTTTTATTTCAAGAATAAGTAATGCAAAACCTAAAATTGCAAATTATCCTTTTACCACATTAATTCCAAATTTAGGTGTAGTTCAAGTTGAAAAATTTCAATTTGTTGTTGCAGACATACCGGGGTTAATAAAAGGGGCAAGTAAAGGAGTTGGTTTGGGAAATGTTTTTCTAAGACACGTTGAAAGATGCAGCGTTATAGCTCATATATTGGACATTTCAGGTATTGAAGGTAGAAATCCAATAGAAGATTATTTTGATATTAGAAATGAATTAGAATACTTTAGCAAAGATTTAGCACAAAAAGATGAAATTATAATAGCCAACAAGATAGATTTGCTCGATAAAGATGAACTTGAAAAAAGGATTAAAAAGTTAAAAGAAAAATTGGGAAAAGAAATTTATCCAATAAGTGTATACACTGGAGAAGGCATAAAAGAAGTTTTATACAAACTTGCCAAAATAGTAAAAGAAAGTAAAAAACTTAATGTCTCCAAAGAAACCAATCAAAAAATTGAAAGACCAAAACCTGTTTGGATAGAACTTCCAGAAAAATTCGTTATTGAAATTCAAAAAGAAGATAACGACTTTATCGTAACAGGCACATATGTTGAAGCATGGGCCAAAAGATTGAATTTATCTCAAAAAGATGGTTTTAACAAATTCATGGAACTTCTTGAAAGGAATGGTTTAGACAAAAAATTAAGGGAGGCAGGGGCAAAAGATGGAGACACAGTTTGGATTGCCAAAAGAGCTTTTGAATTTAAAGAATAGTCTTGTGATTTTCGGTGGTTCCTTTAACCCACCACACAATGGTCATATAGTTATTGCACAGCTTGTAAGGGAAATGTTTAAAAGTGCTGATTTTCACATTGTGACAAGTGCAACTCCTCCTCACAAAAGTGTAGAAGTACCATTTAAAACAAGGTATCTTCTAACCAAAAAGGCCTTTGAAAAGATGGAAAATGTAAAAGTAAGCGACATTGAACACAGATTAGGCGGTATAAGTTATGCAATAAATACCATCGAACATTACGAAAAAACATATGAAAACATTTTTTTTCTCGTGGGAGAAGATGCCTTATACTCCATTGAAAAATGGTATAGATACGAAGATATATTAAAAAAAGCAAAAATGATTGTATATCCCAGATTCAAAGATAAATCTTTGGTAAAAAAAGTTGAAAAGTGGAATTCGATATATCTTTTAGATTTACCTTTAATACAGATTTCTTCCACAACTATCAGAGAAAGGATAAAGAAAGGACTTAGCGTATACGGTTTTGTCCCAGAATCAATCATCCCACTAATTGAGGAGGTATATTGTGATAGGTAAGGTGGGACTTGCTCCAATGGCAGGTGTCACAAATTGGAGTTTTAGAACCCTTTCCTTTGAATTCGGTGCAGAATTTGCATACACAGAAATGATAAGTGCGGAAAGTATAATCAGAAAATTAAGTGTAAATGAAAAATACTTTCCCAGAAAAGAAGAAAAAGAAAAAGTGGCAATCCAAATATTTGGTTCGGATCCATTTGTAATGGCACAGTCAGCTTATCTTGTTGAAAAAAGAGGTGCCTGGATAGATATAAATGCAGGATGTCCTGTGAAAAAAGTTATAAAAAAAGGGGCAGGTAGTGCTCTATTAAAAGACTTAAAAAAACTAAAAAAAGTTATAGAAGAAGTTAAAAAAAATGTAAAAACAAAAGTTTCCGTTAAAGTACGTCTGGGGTTTGAAAAAGATGAATTTGAAAAAATATACGACACTGTTGTTGAAGCAGGTGCTGATATGATAGCCGTACATGGCAGAACTGCAAAACAGATGTACACGGGTAAAGCAAAGTGGAATATAAAAAATAAAGGGTATATACCTTTTTATATCAACGGAGATATATTTTCTTTTGATGATATCAAAGCTGCAATGGAAATTTCTGGAGCAAATGGTGTTTTAATAGCAAGAGGCGCAATAGGAAATCCCTGGATATTTAGTGGAAAAAAACCAAAAATTTGTGAAAAAAAAGATACAATCTTACATCACATTGACTTGCTTTATTTTGAAGTAAGAAATAAAGCACCATGTGAATTTAGAAAGTTTGTATCGGGATATACAAAAAACTTACCAATGGCAAGACAATTTAGAGCAAAAGTTATGAAAATAGAAGATGTTGAAGAATTAAAACTGGCATTTAAAGAATTCTTTTTATCTTTTTCTACTTAATTTTTACAAGTTTTTTTTAAGTTTTAATAAGCAATTCTCTGATAGGAATTTTCCTATTCATAGAATAAAATATTAAATGAGGTGATATAGTGAAAAAATTAATATTCTTATTTTTGTTATTATCTTACATTTCTTTCTCAAACATAGTACTTTTTATCTATCACAGGTTTGACGATGAAAGATATCCCACAACAAATACTTGGACAAGTGAACTTGAAATGCACATAAAGACCGTTAAAAAATTAGGGTATAAAATATGGACACTAAAAGACCTTGAAGATTACGTTTATGGAAAAAAAGAAGAAGAAAATGCCGTAATTTTTACAATTGATGATGGATACGTAACTACCTATACAAAAGCCTTCCCCGTTTTCAAAAAATACAATGTGCCTTTCTCCGTATTTTTGTACTTTGAAGGAGTAGGTATATCAAAGGAATATCTCACCTGGGAAATGGTAAAAGAAATGTCAAAGTATGGTGTTGAATTTGGTCATCACTCTTATTCACACGATAAATTCCCATTTAAAGACATTGATTATTTTGAAGAGGACTTAATCAAAGGAATAAAAATTTGGAATAAACACATGGATACTCCATTAAAATATTACGCCTATCCATATGGATATTACAACAAAAAGATGATAGAAGTTTTAAAAAAATACAACTTCAAACTTGCATTTATACAACTCCCTGGCCCTTTCACAAGGGAAATATCAGCATACGAAATACCCAGAGAACCACTATTACAAGACTGGGCAACAAAATCGCATCTAATATACGTACTATCAAGAAAACCACTAATTTTAAAGAAAAAACCTTATTTTTGGAAAAATGGAAAGTTATACGTTAAAACAAATCTAAAAGGCTATTCAAATCCCGTTGTATACATAAGGGAAAAGGGCATAGTGGAAAGCTCCTTTAAAAATGACATACTAGAAGCCGGCCCTTTTGAAATTCAAAATAGGGTAAATAGTTTAATGATAAGTGTAAGGGGAAAGGATAAAAAAGAATATGTAAGATATTATTTAATATTAAAGGAGGTCTTTCAATGAATATCATCGATGAAATTCCATCATCAAAGACTTTAGAAATAAACGCAACTGCCAAGAAGCTAATAAGTCAAGGCAAAGACGTAATTAACCTCACAACGGGTGAACCTGATTTTCCCACACCAGATATAATAAAGAAAAAAGCCATTGAAGCACTTGAAAAGGATTTTACAAAATACACGGATAGCAAGGGAATCCCTGAACTTAGAAAAACCATCTCAATACTTTTGGAAAGAAAAAATATTTCATTTTCAAAAGACGAAATAATCGTAACAAATGGAGGAAAACAAGCCTTATTTAATTCCCTGTTATCCATTGCCGAAAAAGGTGATGAAATAATACTAATATCTCCATTTTGGGTCAGTTACCCACCTATGGTTATTCTCACCGGGGCCACTATAAAAATTCTAGAAACAAGTTTTGAAAACAATTTCCACCCCAATATAGATAAACTAAAATCTTTAATCTCTAAAAAAACAAAAGCCATAGTTGTAAACTCTCCAAATAACCCCACGGGAACAGTCTATCCAGAAAATATAATAAAAGAAATTGCAGATATTGCAAATAAAAACAATATTTTTGTCATAACAGATGAAGTTTACGACGTACTCGTATACGACGGTAAATACGCATCTTTGACAAAATTTGTAAATCCCGAAAATCTCATATATATCAATGCCTTTTCCAAATCATATGCAATGACTGGTTGGAGAATTGGATACGTTGCCACAAAAAACAAATCCATCCTAAAAAGGATTGCAAAAATACAAGCCCACAGCACTTCAGGTATAAATTCTATTGCACAATATGCTGCACTTGGAGCACTAAATGCGGACAACTCGTATATGATAAAGGAATTTAAGAAAAGAAAAGACTTTGTGGTAAAAAAAGCCAAAGAACTGGGACTTAGATTTGTAGAGCCAAAGGGAGCATTTTATCTTTTCTTTGAAGTTAATATAGATGATGAATTATTCTGCAAAAAACTTTTAGAAGAAAAGCTAGTAGCATTGGTACCAGGCAGTGCTTTTAATGCAAAAGGATTTGTTAGAATGTCTTTTGCAAATTCCCTTGAAAATATTAAAAAAGCATTTGAAAGACTTGAAGAATTCTTAAGGGGGTAATCCCATTTATTTTTTGAGGTGAAAATATGATAGATGTAAAATTTTTACCTGAAAAACTAAGAAAAGCTCAGGTAATTGTAGTTATTGATGTATTAAGAGCTACTACTACAATGGTTACAGCCATTGCAAATGGCTGTAAATACATAAAACCTGTGGAAACACTTGAAAAAGCTCGAAAATTCAAAGGTGAATTTCTCATATGTGGTGAAAGAGATGGAATAAAGCCCAGAGACTTTGATTGTGGAAATTCCCCATTAGAGTATACTAACGTAAAAGGGGAAAAGCTTATCCTAACCACAACAAATGGTACTAAAACTTTAAAAAAGGTTGAAAAATTATCAAACAACATAATTCTGGGAGCATTTGTAAACTTTACCGCCACATTAAATTTTCTCCAAAATTTTTCAGATATATTATTTGTATGTGCTGGAAATAACGGAGAAATCTCATTTGAAGATATTCAGGTAGCAGGTGCTTTTGTCCATGGTTTATCTAATAAAATGTTATCCGATAGCGCTTTAGTTTCTATGTACATGTGGGAAGGTCTAAAAAAACCAAACTTTTTTGGTGTCCATGCCAAAAAACTAAAATCTTTACATTTTGATAAAGACTTAGATTTTGCAAAAAAGTTAGATCTATACGATATAGTGGTAGAATATAAATATGGTAAAGTCAAAGCGAGGTGATATATATGAAAAAAATTCTGTATTTTTTTCTTTTAATCCCTTTACTTTCCTTTGCACTACATACTGGTGAGTCTACCAATTTAGTCTTTAAAATACCTGGAAAAATTGAAATAACGGTAGTTGATGCACTTGGAGGAGTTCTGCCAGAAGACCTACTAATAGATAAAGTATCTTTCAAAAATATTGCAACTGTTACATATATAGCTCCAATTGTCCCCATAAAAAGTTATCTCATATTAGACGTAAATGGAAAGAAAATAAAATACAACTTCAAGATAGTTGAATATGATTATCCAAAAGATATTGCACCGGTTATATTAGAAGAATTTTCCGGAAATGTTGCTTATTCAAAAAATAAAAAAGAATGGATAGCAGTTTCAAATAATGTAAAGTTGTATGAAAATTACTATCTTAGAACACTAAACAACTCTTATGCAGTCATTTCCGGAAAATGGGGAAAAGTCTATATAAAAGAAAATACAATTGTAAAAATAGAAAAAAGCAGGCAAAAAGATGATAAATTTGACGTTAAATTAAGTGTGGAAAAAGGTAGTGTTATAGCAGATGTTGTAAAATTCTTAATGTCAAAATCTAGATTTCAAATACAAGGTGGTTCTGTTACAGCAGGTGTGCGTGGAACAAAATTTGGTTGTGAAGGTGAAGCTGGCTCGTGGAAATGGTTTGTCTTTGATGGAAGTGTTTTTGTCTTTAATGGAAAGAAAATTGTAGAAATAACAAATCAGAAAATGATAAAAGTGATAGATAATACCTTTTTGACTCCAGAAAAATTTGAAAAAAACTTTGAAGAATTTATAGGAATTTTTGAAGAAGGTTTTGAAAACTTGGAAAATGAAATGGATGACTATATGGAATCTATTGAGGAGAATATATGAAATATTTTACATATTTTTTAATTGGTTTTCTCTCAATCTTTCTCACACTCTTTTATATGTACAAAAAGATCACTGCACATTTACCAGATCCAGAAACTCTAGTACCATCGAGTCTTATTATAGAATATTCAGATGGTACACCTTTTTATTTTCCGAAAGCCTATTGGTACAAACTAGAAGACTATCCAGAACGTCTTATAACTACCGTTATAATCTCTGAAGATGAGGATTTTTTTTCACACCCCGGAATAGATATATTAGGAATGCTAAGGGGAATATTTTACACGGTATTTAAAAGAAATACACAGGGTGGAAGTACTCTTACACAACAACTTGTTAGAAGTTTGTATCTAACACAAGCACGGACCATTGAAAGAAAAATAAAAGAAATTTTTATATCACTTTACATAGAAAAAATAAGAACCAAAAAAGAAATTTTAGAACTTTACTTAAATTCCGTGTATATGGGAAATGGAATATACGGCTTTGGAACAGCTGCTAAATATTATTTTAACAAAGAACCAAAAGAACTAAACTTAGCAGAAATAGCACTCCTTGTAAATACCGTAAAATCTCCTGAAAACTTCAACCCACAAGATTTGAAAAACCATAGCAGGGCAAATGTGGTTCTAAGAAGGCTTTTAACGGAAAATTATATAAGCCAAAAAGAATACGAAAAATACAGTAAAATGCTCCAAAAAGTAAAATCGTATAACATATTTGAATCAAAATACGATGAAGAAATATTTTGGAGGGTTATTGAGGAATTAAAAGAAAAGGGATTTACCTTGGATCTATTGAGAAAGGGATTTGTAGTCAAAACTACTTTAAATAAAGAATATTACACATTACTCAGCAAAAACTTGGGGGAAAACAACGCTGGATTAATATTGAACTACAAAACAGGTGAAATCCTTGCAATGCACGGTAAAGGTACCAACAACGGTAGAAGACAAATTGGATCACTAATAAAACCTCTTTACTATTACAAAGCATTGCTAGAAGGATATAACTTGGACTCCAAATTATTTGATTTACCTATAAAAATAGGTGACTGGACTCCAAAAAACTTTGAAAGAAACTATTATGGTGAAATTACACTTGAAAATGCATTAATACATTCAAGAAACATCCCATCTGTTAATCTTTACCTTATGCTAGGTGATAACACTGTAAGATTTTTTTTGGAAGATGAATTGAAAATAAAAGGGTATTATCCAAAAGATTTAACGTTGTCTTTAGGAACTTTGGAAACATCACATGAAGAAATTGCAAAAGGTTTTTCGGCAATCTTCAACAGTGGAATAGTTATAAAGCCACACATAATAGATGAAGTGATAAATAGTGATGGAGTGGTATTTTACAAAGCATCACCAGAAGTTTTAAATATAGTTTCCCCATCAAAACGATATCCCATGGAAGCAAGCTATTTAATTATTAACATACTAAAAAAAGTAGTAAAATACGGAACAGGTATACGTGCAAAAATACCGGGAAGAACTATAGTAGGAAAAACTGGAACAGCAGAGCAATATGCTTGGTTTTTAGGAGCAGATGGGAAAATATTAATGATAATATCACAAGACGGAAAAGATTTATTGGGTGGAAGAGATGTAGCACCACTTTGGAGGAAAATCGCATTAAAAACAAATATAGGGAAAAATCCTTTTACCATTTCATCTGTATATCGAAAATTAAAAGTTATCAAGACAAATCCTATGAAATATATAGATTACGAATACCTAATAAATTTAATAAAAACTGGAAAATTCAGTATGGACGAGCTTGTAAAAATTTTAAAGACATTTGATAGAGAATATCTTATAGAATTTCTATCATACCTGAATACCGTTTCACAAGAATTTACAATAAAACTATGGAATATACTCGGAGGTGGGAAGTAATGAAATTTTTCTACAACCTTGAAAGATCAGAGTTTGGAGAATATGTCACAATAGAAGTTACAGATGACCAAAACAGTGGAATTGGCGCTATTGTACCTGAAAGAAAAAAGGGAGAAAACTACAAGGTTATTATGGGTGCAATCGAAGAATATAGATACATTGTGGAAAAGGCATCAATAGAGGATACGTTCAATATAGCATATTCACTATCAAAACACTTTCCAAATCATCCAAAAGTAATATTTGCAATTGATGCAGCATTTAAAGAATTATACTCAAAAACATACAACATACCATTGGAAAAACTTTTAGGACAGGAAAACATAAAACAATGTAAAAACTCAGAAGGCAAAAAAATCTTTCCTGAAGAATATGGATTTGTAGATTTAATAAAAGTATTGCCACAATTTGACAATTACACTTTTGTACTTACAAAGTATCCAAAAGGTGAGATGTATGAAGTATTAAAAGCTTTATCTACAAATTACAAATACGTGGAGGTGCTTTCATGGAAAGAACGTTTGTCTATTTAAAACCAAATGCAGTAAGAAGGGGACTAATCGGAGAAATAATAAAAAGATTTGAACAAAGGGGAATAAAAATAGTTGCACTAAAAATGCACTGGGTAACAAAAGAAGAAGCAGAAGAATTATACAAAATGCACAAGCAAAAGAGCTTTTATAAAGATTTAATAGAATTCATCACAGGCGGTCCAATAGTTGCAATGATAGTAGAAGCACCAAGGGTTATTGAAATGGTTAGACACATAATCGGAAACACCGACCCCCTAAAAGCGGGAACTGGAACAATTAGGGGAGAATTCGCATTAACTACAACCAAAAATCTCATACATGCAAGTGATTCAAAAGAAAATTTTGAAAGAGAATACAAAATATTCTTTAAGGATGAGGAAATTATAGATTACTACTTAGATGTACAAGACGATATATAGAGCTACTTTTTCAAAAACTCTTTTCTTACAGTAAATATCATTACTACAAAGGCAATGATAGAAACTACAATTAAATACTTTAATTCTTGTGATATACCAATGTTGTTTAATTGATAATTTCTCAATGCATAGGTAAGTTTATACGATGGCGTATAAGATGCTAATTTAAACATTGCCTTGGGAAGTGTGGTGACAGGTGTAATACTTCCACTTGTAAAAAAGAAAAACATGGAAAGGGATATTCCCAATATATTAGCTACCGCCTTATTAGGAGAAATACTCGAAATAAATATTGATAGAGCAGAATGAAATATTATTGCCGTTAAAGAAAGCGGAAAAAAGATACTAAAAGGTATTTTTACACCAAATAAATTCCCAACAAGATAAACACTAAATGACACAAACAAACCTAAAAAAAACAATGCTAGAAATTTTACAACGGAATATTTATACCATTTTTCGTTATTAACTTTAAAGATAGTAATAAGTCCAAGTTCTCTATCATTAATTACAGTTAATACACCTATTGCAAGTAGCAAAAATATCACAGATAAAAACAAAATTGCCGGTGAAAATAAATTGCCAAAATCCGTTTTAAAATTCTTGGTTTTTGGTACGAATTGAGGTGCTGGTGTTTCATTACTTACAAATAAATACCTTAAAACTTGAGGATTGAAAAATGGTGAACCATTCAAATCGTTAAATATCGAATTTAATACGTTGTATATACCGACGGACAATTGCAAGTCAACTGGACTTGGAATAAAATCAATGTTTACCTTTTGTCCGTTGTATAGTGCGTCTGTAAAATTACTCGGAATTATCATAACGGCGTTCACTTCGCCAGATTGCAAAAGCTCCACATAATTTTCATCTACATACCTAAGTGTACCACCCTTAAAAAAGGACATAACAAGCTTTATTGTAAACCGCGACAGTGCAGAATCATCCAAGTTGTACACCCCAAGTTTAACATTCGAGACTCCAAATCCATTGAAAAATATTATACTTGCAACTGTAAGCACAACAGGTAAAAGGATGATGAGTACTATATTTACAGGTTTTCCAATAAGTCTTTTAAATTCATACCAAACTCTCACCTTTTCATCCTTTCTATTTAAGAATAATTACAGAATTTTTTCCATAAATTCTTACAGCATCTTCTATGAATTCTGGGTTGTGTTTTGAAGAGAGCACAAACAAAACTCTTCTCTTTACAACGGGAACATCCACGTGCCCATCTGTAAAGATTATTATCCCCTCCACTCCTACCTTTGATTGTGCAAGATCCACCGCAGGTTGAAGATTAGTTTCTCCTCCACCGTATATTTCTAAATCTTTCCAATTTCCAGATTTGTATTCCGTCACCATAGTTACCGATTTATCCACTTGTATTAAAATCAACTGGGAATCTTGTTTTGCTATCTTTTCAATCTCGGTTAAAAATTGATTCATTTCCTCTTCTATTATACTTGCACTTGTATCCAAGATAACGGCTAACTTTGACTTATATTCATATCTCCAACCTGGCTGATCATCGTATCGTCTATTTGGTCTTAATGGTGTCATGTATTTATCTCCTTTTATAGATGCATTAGAAAAACGTCTTAAAATCGTCTCCCAATTTAATGTAGATTTTTGCAAGATTACATCTATATTCTGCTTTAAACCAGAGTCAAGTTTTTTTCCAAACATGTTAAAAGCTTTTCCAACTTTATCTTTAGTAATTTCTATTATCATTTCAACTGGAATCTCAGATTGAAAATCGTGATCATCTATTGAATCAGGTAATGCTTCTATATCAAAATCACCTTTTTTTTCAAATTCCTTCATCATCCACTCAAAATATTCTTCAGCAGTCTTATCTATTAAAAAAGCTGGTGGAGCTGCAAATATTACCTCGTTATCTACTCCATGTCCTTCTTCAATAAGGACATTTAGAGGCACACCTCTTGCATCTAATTCAGGAATATATTGGTTTATAGCTGCATCCATTGCAAGGTCCCAAATCTTTTTTTCCCTTTTATTTCTCGGCTTTATCCTAAAATGCTGGTTTATTATATGCATTAACTCATGCAAAATAATCGCCTCAACGAACCATATTGGTTTCTTATTAACAGAAGGGTTATACAAAAAAACAATTTCACCATTCTTGGTGAATTTTATAGATATATTCTTTACATTTTCATCCTTTCGAAAAGAAATTCCAAGAAGTAGATACGCGTAAAAAGGACTCTTTTTTACAATGTTTTCAAATGCTCTATTTATAACCATCCGATTCTACCTCTATTCCAAAATTGATAAACTGATTTTCAAAAAGAGGTGTGGATAAATACGATATCCACTTGTATTTTGTTGAAAGAGTTACAAAAAACGTCATATTTTCAAATAAATCATACGACGCAATAAAAGAAAGATGATATCTTAAAATGTCTTCGGGATTAACAAAAGACAAAAAGTTTACATTAACACCTGGGTCATAATATATGTAAATCCAAGAAAATTCAACGTTAAGTCCCAAAGATAGTCTATCAAACCTAAAATCAGGTAAAATTCCAAGGTATATTCTTCCTGTCTCAGTAGATGTCTCCGTTGTTAAAGGCTTATGGAAAGTAGATTTTACATAACTTGAAAAAGAAAAATTATCAATCCCAGTATCAAAATAAAAACTCACAAGATATGTACTATTGTTAAATACATATCCAGTTAAAATTTTATATAAAAATATATCACTATTTAATGAAAATGAGACACAAGAAAGTGGATAACCTAATCTAAACCCAAAATTTTCTATACTACCCCTCAACCACACACCATCCTGTGTGGAAAAACCAAATTTCACGGCAAAAGAAATAGTTAAGAGAAAAATAAAGAAAAATGTTAAAAATCTTTTCAAACAATCTCCTCCCTTCCTATAGATTATACCACATCTAAAAAAAAATGACTCCGCATCGGAGTCATAAAATCAAATTAAGATTTTCATCTTCTGTAACCTTTCCTATTATCTTTCCTGGTAGATCCTTACTATTTGACACATAAATAAGCCCATATCCCATATTAAAAGTGGAAATAGCTTCACTAAACTCAACATATTTCAAAATCCAATCTACAAAATCCTTTCTTTCAAGATTTACATTACAACCTCTTCCGTTTAAAAGCCTTCTAAGTGCTCTTAAAATACCACCACCTGTTACATGTGCCATAGCTTTTATCTTGTCGAAATGCTCTATAATATTTGAGTATATTCTCGTTCCCTCTAATAGATTGAAAGGCAAATCATTTATGTTTATATTTTCTTTCCTTAAAATTTTTCTAATCAAGCTCCAACCATTTGAATGAAATCCCGAAGCATCCAACGCAAATATGTAATCCCCCGGTTTTATTTTCTCGTGTTCAAATAACTTTATCACTTCACCAATGGCAAAACCTGCAACATCCATGTGATTTTCCTGATATAAATCAGGCATTTCCGCTGTTTCTCCAGCAACTAAATACATATCGTGCTTTTCAAGTTCTACTATTAAAGCTTTTACAAATTCTTTTGAATTTCCATCTATACTGTGCACCCCCAAATAGTCCAAAAAAGCCTTAGGCCTTGCACCAACACATATTAGATCGTTGTAATTCATAGCTATTAAATCTTTCGCAGCATCATTCCAAGTTTGAAATTCTATGTGTAGTAATATCTTTGTCCCAATTCCATCTGCAGTTACAGCTATCTTTGGGGTTGTAAAGTTTAAAATTGTCGCATAACCTGTAGGCTCTTTTATTATCCATTCTGGAATAATTGCATTTCTCTTTATTTCCCTTGCAAACTCATCGCCCTTTTTCACGTCTACCCCCGCATCTTTATAGGTATACTTCATGCGTAAATCACCCCTATATCCGTTCTAAAAAACTTACCCTCAAAATCTATTTTATTTGCAAGATCATATGCTACGTTTTTTGCATCTTCTTTTGTCTTGCCAATTCCTACACAGTGTAGCACCCTACCACCGTCTGTGTACAGTTTTTCTCCATTCCTTTTAACACCTGCTCCAAAAATAATGAAATTTTCTCCTTCTATTTTCGTGATATTCTTTATTTCCAATCCTTTTTTGTATGAAATAGGATATCCCTTGCTTGCTAATACAACATCTAAGGCTACATTTTCAGGGGAAAAATCCGGGATCTTCTCACACTCTGTGGCTTTCAAAATTGTTTCTGCAAAATTTTCTGGATTTGTAGCCACAATTACCTCTGTTTCCGGATCACCTAGTCTAACGTTGTATTCCAAAATATAAGGTGTTTTTTCAAAGAGCATAAGTCCAAGGTATAAAAATCCTCTATAGTTTATCCCTTCCTTTTTAAGACCGTATAACGTTTTTTCAAAGAGCGTTTCTATCTTTTCTTTTATTGACTTGTCAATACTGATAGGTCCAAAGCTCCCCATACCACCGGTATTTGGTCCCATATTTCCTGTATTTGCCCTTTTGTAATCTTGTATGAAAGGATACAATGAAAAGCCATTTTCATTAACAACTGCCATGGCAGAAAGTTCCCTTCCAGGAATAAATTCATCCAAAATTATAGGTCCTGAAACTCCTTTTATTAATTGACCTTTAATAAGTTTTGCACCAAGTGCTATTGCTTCGCTTTCATCACTTGTAATTAAAACACCTTTACCTTTTGCAAGTCCATCTGCTTTTAAAACATATGGAGGGTAAAATTTCTTTATCTTTTCCCTTAATTCTAATTCGCTCTCTACTATTTCAAATCTTGGTGTAGGCAAATTATATTTACTCATAAATTTTTTGGCAAATATCTTTGAACTTTCCAATTTTGCCCCTTGAATTGTTGGGCCAAAGACATTTTTCAATTTTTCTGCAACACCTTTTGCAAGGTATTCTTCAGAACCTGGAATTATTAATCCATTGAAATTTTCTATATCATCAATGTTATTTCCAGTTAGCCCATTCCCAGGCGCATAAAACACTTCAAATCCAATCTTTTCAAATGAATAACCTATAGCATGCTCTCTTCCACCTGATCCCAATATGCATATTTTCATACTCTCACCTCAATGTCTAAACACTCTACCATTTGCTTTATAGAACGATATTCCAAGTTTATTTGCCGCATCAATTATTTCACTATCTCTAATAGATCCCATGGGTGCAACTACTGCCTTAACCTTTGCATTTGCAAGAATTTCCAAACCATCTGGAAATGGGAAAAATGCATCAGAAGCAGCATATGCCCCAATAGCCTTTTCACCTGCAAGTGATGTGGCAATCCAAGCCGCCCTTTTCCTTGAAGGTTGACCTGTACCTATTCCCACTGTTGTAAGATTTTTGGAAATAAGTATGGCATTTGACTTTACCCCTTCAACAACTATATATGAAAAAATTAGTTCGGTCATTTCACTTTCTGAAAGTTTAGGACCTGCTACATGCTTAAAAACTAAATCTGGTAATTTCCTTTCACCTATTAAAAAAGCTCCAAATGCAGGTTTTCCAACTTTTGGTTCATAATCTCTAACTTTTAATATACGTATTTTCTTAGATTTTAATACTTCTATTGCTTCTTTTGTAAAGTTTTCTGCAATTACAACTTCAAGATATTTTTTCTTTATAGCCAATGCACATTCTTCGTCAAATTCAAAATTCACCGAAAGTATTCCACCAAAACTTGATTCTTCATCGGCTAAAATAGCGGAAAGTATGGAGTCCACCTTGCTTTTACTTACAGATGCACCACAAGGTGTTTGGTGTTTCACTACCACACTTCCATAGCCATTTAATTTTTTCAAATTTTTTGCAATTACAAATGCTGATTCTGCGTCTAATATGTTGTTAAAAGAAATTTGTTTTCCTTCGTGCAAAATTTTAAATGCAGGTTTTCCAAACATTTCCGCTTTTTCATGAGAATTTTCCCCATACCTTAATTCCATATCAAATTTTTCAAGATACACCCCCACTCACTCCTTTCACGAATTTAAAATAGATTCAATAACTTGTGGATAATGCTTATGCTCCAACTTATGTATTTCCTTTTCCACCTCTTCTAATGTTAAACCATCTATCTCTAAGGCCTTTTGGAAAATTATAGGTCCCGTATCTACACCCTCATCCACAAAGTGAATTGTTATTCCCGTTACTTTAACTCCGTATTCATATGCCTGTTTTATAGCATCTTTTCCTGGAAAAGCAGGTAGTAAAGAAGGGTGTATGTTTACAATTTTAAAATTATTTACAATCTTTGATGGAAGAATTTTCATAAATCCCGCAAGAACTACTAAATCTGGTGCAAGTTCTTTCAAAAGCACAAATAATTCCTCTGCCCAGTTATCTTTAAGCCTTGTATGAGAAATTCCAAGTTTTTTAGCCCTTTCTTCTGCAAAACACTTCTTGTTGGTAATCAACCTTAAAATGTTAGCATTAAGAATTCCTTTTCTTGTCGCATTTACTATTGCTTCAAAGTTTGAACCATTTCCAGATGCCAAAATCACTATATTGGGTAATTTAGATTTAGACATCCTAGACATAATTTATCTCCTCCAATAGCTTCTTTAAGTCCATCTATAGACAAATAATAAAGCTCATCTGCATTTATTTCCTTAATTATCTCCTCAATTTCTTTTTGATTGGCAATTAACTCATTTTTCCTTGAGGTGTCAATACCATATGGACAAGGCCCTATTACCGGTGGTGAATGTATACCAACTTTTACCTTCTTTGCACCGCTTTCTCTTAACATCTTTACTATCTGCTTCATTGTTGTTCCCCTTACAATTGAATCATCAATTACAATAACTTCCTTGTTTTTTACTACTTGAGGAATGGGAATTAATTTTCTTTTAATAATTTCTTCCCTATTTTCGGGCATTATAAAGCTCCGTCCTAGATATCTGTTTCTCATAAGGCCAAGTTCTATGGGAATTTTTGAGGCAAGTGAAAATCCTAACGCACCTGAAAAACCAGAATCAAGTATTGGAATTACAATATCTCCCGTCATTTGACTTTCACGATACAGAATTCCCCCCATTTTAAACCTTGCTTTGTGTACATTTCCATAGTAAAAATTACTATCTGGTCTTGAAAAATAAATATATTCAAATGCACAAAAACGCATCTTTGTTGTTGCAAACTTTACCTTATCTAAACCCATATCTGAAAAAATAACCATCTCACCTGGTACAATTTCCGTTATTTCTTTTGCACCCAACGCCGTTAGAGCAGAATCCTCGGAAGATACAACAAATCCACCCTTAAATTTTCCATAAAATAGCGGTCTAAAGCCATAGCTGTCTCTTGCGGCTATAAGCATGCTGTCAGTTAATATCACAATAGAATAAGCTCCAGGGATCCTTGAAAGAGACCATTGAATGGAAAGTTTTGGATCAGAATAAGGAGCAAGGGAAATATAATGGAGGAATACTTCAGAATCAATTGTTGTGTTAAAAACTGCTCCTTTTTCGACAAGCGATTTCATCCTAATCTTTGCATCAGGAATATTCCCGTTGTGTGCAATTGCAAATTTGCCTTTTGAAGTTAAACCCATAAGGGGTTGAATTTCACTATTTTCTCCAAACGTCGAATATCTAACATGTCCAATACCACTTCTACCGTTTATATAATTTTCCTTAGTTAAAACTTGTGAGACCAACCCTTGCATCTTTAAAAATTTGAAACCTTCAATGACAATCCCCGTGCTTTCTTGCCCTCTGTGTTGAAGACCTAATAAAATATCATGTAAAATGTTATAAGAATCATCTACATTCCAAACACCTGCTATCCCGCACATAACACCCCTCCACTATCAAAATGAAAAAGAGGAGCAAAAGCTCCTCATCAACCACAAAATATTACTTCCCAAACAGGGAAAATCTCTTATTTATAGCCTTTTTCCACAATATTAATTTTCTTTTCATTATACCCCCTCCTAACTTTTATTCTAAAACCATTTTAAATTAGAGTCAATATCATTTTTGTAAACAATATAAATTCTACCAAACTAAAAAGTTTTTTATATTCTCTCTATATCTTTTCATTCTAAAACAGATTAATAATCCATAGCCAAGTATCTCCTTTAGTTTTTTGTTTACTTTCTCCAACATATTTGCTGTTTTTATTCTTCTCCAATGCCTTTAAGGTTTGTAATTTTTCCACGCAAATCTCGCGACACCGGCTTTCATTACACCGGTTACTATGTATAATGCTTTGCTAACGTATTTAGTTCTAATTCTGAAATAGAAAGATACGGTATCTCTTCTTCTATCTGAATAACACGTTGCCACCACCAACATGTTTGTACCCTATCTATGAGAAAAAATTAAATTTTCAAAGTATTTTTTATCATGAAAAGCAACTCTTGAAAAAAAATTATAGTAAAATATATTTGCAAGAGCTTTTAATAGATTTGTGTTTTTTTATCTATTATAATTAAAAGTCACGAAAATAACTTTGAAAAAATTATTACGAAATATAAATAAAAAGTCAAGGAATTCTAATGGAGGGAATTATATGAAATTTAAAGTTTATCAAACATCAGGATTTTTTAACACTAATACATATATTTTTGAGAACTTTGTTGTAGATCCAGGATTTGGAATAGGAAAATATCTAGGAAAAATCCCTGTCAAAGTAATTTTGACACACGGACATTACGATCATATAGCAGGACTCTTAGAATTGAATGTAGAGGATGTTTATATTTCAAAAGACGATAAGAAAATGTTATATGATCCATCCAAGAATTTTTCACATCTTTTTGGGGAGACATTTATTTTTGAAAAAGATGTAAAAGATATAGATTTATACTTTGATACAATAGCAGTACCAGGTCATACCTTAGGTTCAAGGATAGTAATTTTTGATAACTTAATATTCACAGGAGATACTGTATTTTGTAATACCGTAGGAAGAAGCGACTTAGGTGGCTCAAAAAAATTAATGATTGAATCTATAAAAAATCTAAACAACGTATTTAGGAAATTAGATGAAAATATGTTGATACTCCCTGGGCACGATGAATATTGCAATATAAAAACGTTATTTAGAAAAAATCCATATTTTAAAAATGTTTAAAACTACAAAAAAATAATGGGGAGAATATTTCTCCCCTCTTGGCTCCGGCGGAGGGACTCGAACCCCCAACCTAGTGGTTAACAGCCACCCGCTCTGCCTATTGAGCTACGCCGGAACACCTTCCAGGAAGTAATATATCATATTTTTTTTAGTTAGTCAATAACTTTCAAGTTCGTTCATATATGTAAGATTGGCATTATATAACTTAATAGAATCATTTTAATATTTTTTAATTCAAATCTTATCTCATTTTTCAAACTCCCTAAAATGTGAATGTTCAAATGTTAGCGTTAATACCATCAAAAAGTAAAAATTACTATTGATAGAGCTATTTTAAGTAAACTTTATTTATAACACTATACTTATCTTTATTAAAATTTCACCTACTTTTCAACTTCTTCTACATCATAGGATATCATATCTTTTCATGATAATAATGTAAGCTTTTGCATACAAGAATAAATATAGCAAATAATAATGGTAATAAAAGGGAAAAAGACAACTCCAATATTATAACTTAATTTTTTTATCAAATAAACTATGAAATTCTTGTTCTCCATGAAGTACCATTATCAACGTTTTGGATTTTAATTTTTCAAATATTAACTTTATTATCTTTTCTTTACTTTGCTCATCTATGTTTGCAAGAGGTTCGTCAAAAATATAGACATCTGCTTCGTTTTCAAGCGCTATACCAATAGCAACTTTTTGTCTTTCACCTGCAGAAAGATTGGAAGGCAATTTTTCTTTTAACCTTTCTAAACCAAGTTTTTTTATTAATTCTTCATCTTTTATGAGTTCTTTTATAGGAATTTCTGGAAGTTCAACCGGTGCAGTTATTGATACAACGTTTTTTGGCCTTAACACTTTTCCATTATCTGGCGACAAATATCCAGAGATTATATTTAAAAGAGTTGTCTTTCCTGCCCCATTTTCTCCAAATATTAATACCTTACTCTTAGGAGTTATTTCCAAATTATCTATTTCTATTACTTTATTTCCATCATAAGAAAGTTTCACGTTTTTTAAAATTACTCTATTATCCAGGTCAAAATATTCTTTCTTATCAGTATTTAATAAATTTTTTATTCTTTCAAGTATTTGTGAGTATCTGTGAAATTCTGGAATAGCTTGAACAATTCCAAAAAGGGATGAAACCGCTCTCCAAAATGTGTTTATTATCGCTACAAATCCACCAAAACTCAACTTTCCAATTAAAACAAAATATCCAGATACTATAAGTGAAAGAGTATCCGACGTGTTTCGAATAATGTCACCTAACATTTGACTTGATTTTACAGCTTTAAAACTTTCAAACCTACTGTTTAAATACTCTTCTAAAGTCTCCCTGTGCTTTAATGTTGCAAGGTCAAATATAAAATCAAAAGTTCTCATAACTTTAAATGATTTAAGAACACTTGTTAGAAAGCTTGTATAAATTCCTTCTTTTTCTCTTTCAAGTGCTGTTTTTTTCTAACTTTTTGACTTACAACATTCGCAAAATACATTAGAGGAGGAATAATAATAAATAACACCAAAGAAGCTCTCCAGGAAATAAAAAACATCGCAAGTAGTAATGCCACTTCTGATACAATCATTGAAACTATATTTATTGTCATCCTAATCATTGGAACAACACCTTCATTAACATCTTTGTGAATGGAATTTATAAAATACCCCGCACCCTTTTTGGTAAATTCTTTTAAATCATAATTAAAAGTCTTTTTTAGAAGTTCAGATTCAAGATTTAATACTACTTTATTTTCATACCTTTTTTTCCAAAGATTATTTATATAAAACAATAGTACAAATATCAAACCAAGTGCAAGATATACTACACTTAAAAGTACAAATTTTTGAAAATTAAGCTTTAATACAGCTTCGTCAAATAGCCACTTTACCATTAATGGTTGAATCAAGCCTTCAAAGAAACTTAAAACACTTGAAAAAATAAGAAGTAAGATAAATTCAAATCTCTTTGTCTTTAAAAATTCCCAATATGTTTTCATAAAAATCCTCCCCCTCTATATAAACTCTCTAATCTAATAACAATTCATCTTGTGCATTCTTTAATAACCTATTTAAAGTCCTCAAAACACCAGCAATTCCTGTGCCAAAGTCACACGTTATTCTTATACCACCTTCGCCCAAAACTGCCAAAACTTTTTCTTGTTTTATTCTTTCATCTTTAAAACTACAAACGCTTTTCGGATTGAAAATATGCATATTTATCAACCCTTCAATTTGTTGTTCTAAAACTTTTAAAATGTCTTTTCTTTCATAGTAAATTACTGTGTCAATTAAGGTATCAATGATTCCGGTTATACCAAACAAATATCCAGATAAAACAAAATACTTTCTTCTAAGATCATTTAGGAGCTCTTCAAATATTTTATTCTTTATATTATACCTAAGAGCTACTTTTAAAACACCAGAAGTTCCTACTTCTAAATATGGCTCGTAATTTTTCCCATTGTAAAAGCTTCTCAACCCTTTAAAAACAACACTTGATCTTAAAATTTCATCGTTAATAGCTTTTTCTCCGATTTTTTTTATATTAGGATTTTTTACAACTTCATACAACTTCAATAAAAATAAGGAAACTCCTGCAGCACCATATCCAAGTCCATAAAAAGTAGTTTTCTTACTAAAACCATTTTCCCAAAATATTCTTCCAAATTTATCATGTTTTGCATTTTTTACTAGCCATTTATAAATTTTCAATGCCTCAGATAAATATTTTTCTTCCTTTGTTAACCTATACATTTTCAAATTAGTAAGCCCAACACCGCTTGCGCCATAATACAAAGAATAATCTTCGTATAACATCTGATGTTTATTACATCTTTCCATTAACCAATTTGCAAGTTCAATTTCTCCTAATTCAAGTAAAACGAAAACAATTCCAGAAAGGCCCGTAAGAAATCCTGGTGGAAATAATTCAAAATCAATGTTTTTAACTTTATTTAAAAACCAGTTTTTAAACCTTTTCGGTATATCATTTTTATACTTACTAATTGAATATAATATACCACCTGCCCCAAAACCAAAAGAAATTTCATTAGTTGAATAAACTATCGGATCGCATGGAAAAAGCGTTTGAGTTGAAAGATCAGCAACATCGCACAAAAAATTAGTTAAACCATCTAACACATCTTTAATAAAGATCTACTGAATGGACTTTTTCGTCAAAGCTTTGGTTAGTAAATGGCCTTGCTTCTTTTATAATTAATAAACGTCTTTTTAATTCGTCAAAAGCCTTATACACTCCCCCACTGTTTGAAAAATGTACTGCCTCAAGTATTCTGTATCTTTTTTCAATATTAATTCTTTTAAAACCTTTTTCTTTTTTGAAAAAATAAGATCTTTTACCCAATATGGTGTTCTATAATAAGGAAGTCTTTTGTCCTCAATTTTTTGACCATTTGGAGCAAAAATGATCGGAATTTTTCTCCCAGTTATATCTATCATAAAATGTTTTTTTAATCCCCCATATCTATAGTACAAAATACCTTCTTCTTTGTATCTTCTATCACTTAAAATATATGGTCCTTCCTCAAAATATAATTTGTCATGCAAATCCTCAAGCACCTTTTCAAAAATTTTTTCATCCCTTGGATATATAGTAATAAATTTTCCAGAACTCCCCCTGGAAAATTGTTTAGAGTTAAGTACATATGTAAAAGTCAACATAAAAATGTATAAAAAAGGGAAAA
>NZ_LBFC01000011.1 GCF_001990485.1 Thermosipho affectus
TTGTTCATTTTTATTTTCCTCTTTTTGGCCATTTGTATTTTACCATTTACATACATACAATATCTTTTTGCTTTTTGCAAATTTAAATGATATTTTGTTTTTAATTAAATACTCGCTTACAATTCTTAAAATCCTCTCCGCATTATCTAATTTTGCACTTATGTGTATTTTCCAGCCTTGCTCCGGAAATTCATTTAAATACAAAAAATACCAAAAATTATCCTTCGACAGCATCCTTTTATACTTTTCAGGTAATATTTCTGCATAATCGTATTCTAATTTATTTTCATTTGATCCAAAAAGAACATAGAATAATATTCTTCCTCCTTTTTTTCATTTATTATTTTGCAGCCGGCCGCAGGAAAACTTAAAATAATCATTACTTTTTAACTTCAAAAATTTAGTTTATTTCTTTTCTGGATTTTTAAAAACTTACCTTCTACCAACATGTTTGCGAATTATATAACAAATAATAGAATTTATATGCGGGATATATTTATATTACAATTTTATATTATAACCGTTTTTATTTCTTGTTAATTATATAAAATTCGTCACCTTTTTTGTTCGAACTCCATATTTTCATTTTTCCTGATTAATTTATTCCATTTCTGCAATTTATTATATAACCCACGTGAAAATATGACAATCTCGAAAAATTTCAATTATAAGTTTTTTTTACCATAATTATTTGCAAAATGCTTTTTATTTTAAAATATTTCTAATTTATTTAAAACATGTTAACGAATTATGATTTAAAATTATTGTTCAATTATCTTACTCATAAATTCTGGAAAACAACAAATCATATTTATTAATTTCATCTTTTTTGAACAGTCTCCTTCTAACTTAACAGAACATATTATTTATGTTATAATGATAATAACTATAATTGTTATATTATTTTCAAGTGATTTTATTGACAAATTTTTAAAATATGGTATAATATAATATAGGATAAAAAATAGAATGTATAAAAGACCCTACTGGGTCTTTTTTTTATAAAAAACAAAATATTTCAGAGAAATTCCCTTATTACCTTTTCGCATCATAAAAATATATAATCAAAAGGATTTAAAATAATAAACTTCTCATAAACATTACCAAAGGGAGGAATATTATGAAGAGGTTTATTATTTTTTTACTTTTTGTATTAACAATATTCATGGTCTCATGTACAAAAATACAAAACACGCCAGCTTCTTATGAAAATCCTTCGTATAAAATTTCAGAGATTTTTAACCAGAAATTAGGATTTAATTATACTTATCAAAAAGCATATTTAGATAACGATTCAAAAAAGTTATTCATTTCATTAAAAGATGAAGATGAAAAAAAACTACTTCTTTATGAGTACCTCTTAAAGAGCACACCAAGTGAATCAACTTTAACTAATCTTAGAAATATCCCCTATACGTCAGACTCAAATATTCTTGCACTTGGCGCTGTAAATGGGAATCCTTGGTTTATATATACTACTATCACAATTCAAGGAAAATACCTCATATTTTCCTATTATAATTCTAATGGATGGCATAACGTAGATTTACTTTCAGCGTGTAATCTAACATCCCCGTACAAATATTTATTTGACATCTTTTACAACCAAAACACTGTACTTTTAAGTTTTTACAACGAAAAAAAAATATTGTGTAATAAAAATTTCAGAAAATGCATATAATATAAATTGCTATAATATCCCCACCCCAAAAGACAATATAGAAATATATTTGACATTAGATACCTACTTCTACGAAAATAACGTATATATCCTACAATCGTATACGTATAATTATTATTCACTAATATCAATAGATGTTATTCCTAGGATAGTCGCCTTTTTTAAAAGAGAAGAAAGCGAAGCAATATCCAACAGTATCCTCAAAAGTCAAGATTATTTGTATATAACATCTTACAAAGATAAAAATCTTGTCCTTTACAAAGCAAATTTAACAACCAACACCCTTGCAAGTTCAACTATAAACATACCCATACCAGATTGGGCATATCCAACTGGGAGTGACATTCTCTTGGAAAATTCAGGAAAAATATGGAACTTTTTTGAAGTTATATATGAAAATGTTGTTCTTAGCACAAGCAAAAGTATCTTCTACACAATATATGATCCAAAAACTAAAGAAACTACCTCAGCTACTCCGGCAATTATGTGGTATTCAACATATTGGGTGGAGTACCAAGATTATGACTTTCACACATGCGGATACGGTATAGACAGTGAACAAAATGTTTGGTTCCACATACTTGGCCAAGATTTATCTTTTTCGCCTCACCGTGAAAACTCCAATATTGCGGTTTATAGCAGCAATGGGGATAGGATAGCTACTTTGCCTCCAGAAGCTGTAGCTTTCCAACCTGGAAATAACTTTGAGTATTTTACACTGATTGATGGGCATTTAGAAAACACCGCAATATTACTTTTTAAAGATCAAAATGGAATACAAAATATAAGCTTTTTAAAACTTTTAAAAGAATAAACAAAGGCTCAATATGAGCCTTTGTTTTTTTTTTTCGAATTTGTGTTAAAATTAAAGTGAATAGGTATATTTTCCGGAGGTGGTTAAATGAAACTACAATTTAAACTCATACTATCCTTAGTATTGGTAGCAATAATTGCTACGGTAACAAGTGTTTCAATTTCATCATATCTTGCCTTCAAAAACGTTTCAAAAAGCGCAAGTACTATAAACAAACTCATCCTTACCTCGATCTCCAAAGACGTACATGCAGAACTAGAAAACATTATCGATCCAATTTACAAGTATGCAACGGAAGGATCACTTGCTCCATATTTGATGAATATAACAAGTGATTTAGGAAAAAGACAACTTGCATGGGGAATTAGAAACGCAAAAAATACATTAAAAAATGAAGGTTTCATCCAAACATTTATCATATTAGAAACAGGTGAAGTACTTGATGAGACAGGTGAGTTATCAATTAATTTTCCAGAGAAGTTAAAAGATATAATTGACAAGATAAAAAACAAGGAAAAAGAATATGACATATACATACCATTTGAATACAATTCTACAAGCACCATAGCAGTTGCTGTACCA
>NZ_LBFC01000012.1 GCF_001990485.1 Thermosipho affectus
GTATCTCTCGCACTGTGGTCACTCGCTTGCGTCTGATTCTGACAACGCGACCGCTGCTGTGACTCTGTCTCTTTTTTTTTTTTTTAATGATCCGGCGCCCCCCGAGATCTCCCCTCTTCCCCTACCCGCCGCTCTCCCGATCTATATTAGAAACAGGTGAAGTACTTGATGAGACAGGTGAGTTATCAATTAATTTTCCAGAGAAGTTAAAAGATATAATTGACAAGATAAAAAACAAGGAAAAAGAATATGACATATACATACCATTTGAATACAATTCTACAAGCACCATAGCAGTTGCTGTACCAGTAAAAGACTTCAGTGATAACGTAGTTGCGGTATTAGTTGGATTATATCCACAAAGCATACTACAAGATATGATAAAAGGGGCAAAGATAGGAGAAAATGGAATAGTAAGTATAATATACGACACGTTAGTGGTGGCACATCCAGATGAAAGTAAAATAAACGAACTAGACATAGCAAAGGAAAAAGGGCTTGAGAAGCTAAAAGAAGAACTCTTATCAAAAGACAAAGGGAGTGTAAGGTATAAATACAATGGATATGAAAAATTTGCAAGCTTTATAAAGATAGATGATTTACCGTTGAAAGTAATGGCTACAATAAATTACTCGGAAGTGATAAAGGAAGCGAAAAATATAGTAAATCTAGGGATACTAACGGGAATAATAGTTGCATTAATAGCAGCGATAATAGCATACTTTGTATCGAAATCAATAAGTAAACCAATAATAGAGATAAGTGAAATAGCAAAGAGAGTATCGGAAAAAGACTTAACGGTAGAGATAAAAGAAAGAAAAGGGAAAGATGAGATAAGTCAACTAACAAATGCGTTTAAGATATTGGTGGATAATTTCAAGCAAACGGTAGGAGAAGTAATGAAACTAAACTCACAAGTATACTCAGTATCACAGTTATTGGACAACCTAGTAGAAGACACAGAAAGAGCAGCAAAAGATGCAACAGAAACGGTAAACAAAGCGACATATGAATTACAAGAAGTAGTATCGGCGACAGAAGAGGCAAACAGTGGAATGGAAGAGATAGCATCAGGCGCGCAAAACATAGCAAACTATGCGGAGAATTTGGCAAGGAAAGCAGAAGAGATGAAAGAGAAGGCAACAGACTCATCAGGAAGAGTAAAAGAACTAAAAGAAGTAATAATGAAAGTAAACGAAACGATGAAGGAGACAGAAAAATCGGTACGTGAGATGGAAGAATCATCAAATATGATAGGGGAAATAGTAGGAACAATATCAAACATAGCGGAACAGACGAATTTACTAGCGCTTAATGCAGCGATAGAAGCGGCAAGAGCAGGAGAAGCAGGAAGGGGATTTGCAGTAGTTGCGGATGAAATAAGGAAACTAGCCGAAGAAAGTAAAAGTCAAACACAAAAGATAGCAGAAGTATTAAATGCAATAAAGGATCAAGCGGTAAACGTGGCAAAATACACAGAAGAAGTAGGGGAAAAGATAGAAGATTCAGTAGAATCATCGGAGAAAGTAAGTGAATCAATAGTGGAATTATTGGAAAAGATAGAAGACATATACGGAATGACAAATGACTTGGCAGCGACATCAGAAGAACAAAGTGGAGCATCAGAAGAAGTAAGTGCGGCAATAGATAGGGTAACAAAGACGTTGATGGAAGTGGAAGAAGAAATAAAACACATGGCAGAACAAGTGGAAAATCAAGCAAAACAAGCATCAGAAGTAAAAATATATTCAGATGATTTAAATAACGCTGTAGAAGGTCTAAATCAATACTTATCAAATTTTAAATTATAA
>NZ_LBFC01000013.1 GCF_001990485.1 Thermosipho affectus
GAAGGTCTAAATCAATACTTATCAAATTTTAAATTATAAAAGGTGTTTCCTCTTAGGAAACACCTTTTTAAAAAGGAGGTGTTTTTAAATGACAACAAGTGAATTGTTGGGAGTTGCTCTAAAAATTGAAGGTGCGGGATATTCATACTATACAAAACTATCAAATATTTCTTCTGGAAAATTAAAAGAGTTATTTTTAGAACTTGCTAACGAGGAAAGGGAACATGCAAAAATATTTGAAGATATATTAAAAGAACATGAAGATGAAAACCTAAATTTAAACGAAGAGGAAATCGGATATTTAAAAGCTTTTGCAGATGATATTATATTTCCAAAATTAAATATCGACAAGATTCCACAAAGTATAAAGGAAGCTTTAAAACTTGCAATAGAAGTTGAAAAAGATTCTATTATATTCTACAATGATATAAAAATGCTCATTTTAAATAACGATGCACTGGAAAAAATTATTGAAGAAGAAAAAAAACACATGAAAAAGCTAACTCTAAAATTAAATGAAAACGATACATTTGATATGTACAGTGAAGGTAGTAAGATTTAGATTATAATTAGTGGTACAAAGAGTTCTTCGTAAGAAAGAGAACCATGCATTCCCTTGAGTTTTTGTTCTCCACCTGTGTAGGTATAAGTAAACGAATAGTTATCTTTACAAATAAGCACATAATCTCCTATCCGGTGCACCGTTTCAGGGTGCGCCTTTCCTATACCAAAATATCCTTCCATTAAACACTCTTTAGATGGATAGATTTCAAATTTTCCAGAGTATTTTTCCTCCATATATTCTAGAAACCTTTCCTTTTTATTTTTTTGTACATAAAAATACATCATCCTCATCTCACCTGCTGGTGGAATCTTTAGGAATTTTAATAATTCACTCCCCATAAACTTATTTTTTTCATTTGGTGTGGTAATCATACCATGATCAGCCAATATAAATATTCTTGTTTTCTTGTCTGCATTTAATTTTTTAAACCATTCTAATATATACTTTGCCTCATATTCATATGAATCACTATCTGGTCCCATCTTGTGGCCTATCCCATCTATAGTTCCATAATATGTAAATAAAATTCCCTTAAAATCTTTTCTTAACATTCTTTCCAACTTTACAAGCATATCTAGTGTGGAATAATAAGTTAACACATTGGCGTTATTTTGTATGAGAAAAGAAAGCCCGGAATTTGCAATATTTTGAGCGGTAAGCACTCCACCATATAAACCTTCTTTTTTTAAAAGTTGAAAAACGTTTGGAAGTCTTTTGATATTTTTCTTTACAAGGGTTGCAAAACTATTTTCACTCATCCCTGGAAAACTAAAATCTATCATATTAACCAATGTTCCTATTTCACGTAAAAATTGGACGTATCCTAAAAGACCATGTTCTTTTGGTGTAAGCCCGGTCATAATACTCGTAACAGCTGCAACTGTTGTAGTGGGGAAAACACTACTTAATCTTGTGTAATTTTCAAAAATTACACCTAATTCTTTAAATTTTTTAAAACCCAAACTATCCAATATAACTACTATGATCTTTTCTTTTTTTTCAAGAAATGGGAAAAGATATTCCTCCATTTCCTTAAATTCATGATATGGAGAAACACCAAAGTGTTTCAATAAGACATTTACAAAAGACACAATACTCTTTTCATATACGGGTTTCATATACCTACCTCCAAAAAACAAATCCCCGGCTTTATTTCTCAAAAAACCGGGGATAATTTCAACTATCCTTTTACCGAACCCTTTGTCAAACCACCAACAAGATACTTTTGCATCGAAAGGAAGAGTATTACCATTGGGAGCATTCCTACAAGTGCCGCAGCTGAGAAAAGTCCCCATTCAGTCTCAAATGGCCCTGTTGAGAATGTCCAAAGTCCTACCGCATAAGTGTACTTTTCTACATCCTGGAGAATTATTTTTGCCAAAACAAATTCGTTAAATGTTCCCATAAAGGTTAATATTACCACAACAGACAATATAGGAGATGCAAGTGGAATAACTATTCTCCAAAATGTCTGCCACCTTGTAGCGCCATCAATCATTGCCGCTTCTTCAAGAGAACTTGGAATTGTATCATAAAATCCCTTTATCAAATACATATTAAACGCTATATTCCCAAGATACACAAAGATCAATCCACCCAATGTATTTAATCCAAGCCATGGAATATACCTTCCTAAGAAGCTTAAAAATCCATACAGTGCAATCATATACATAATAGCTGGGAACATCTGAATTAATAACAACGACATTATACCGTATTTCCTTCCCTTAAACCTCATTCTACTGAACGGATAAGCGGCCAATGCATTTACAAATGTGGTAATTATTGAAACAAGTCCTGCAACTACAACACTATTAAATATCCATTTCCAAAGATAATGTCTTTGCTTCTGTTTCCATATTTGATCAAATCTAAAAAGTCTTTTATCAATTTCCTTAAATTTTACATTTAACCCTTCAACGGGAAATTTATCAACCAAGTCAGCCGCAGCTTTTGAAGCAATACTCATACTAGATGCTATATTAGATGGATATTTTGATTGTACTTCTGTAAAAAGTTGAGAAAGAGATAATATTCTAATTTTAACACCATTTTTTGCAGAATAAATTGCATTCTCTCCTGTTTTTTTAATAGACTTGACATAATTATCAAAATTATCGATAAATACTTTAACATCTTTTGAAAACTTTCCATACCTCTTGATTAAATCCCTGTAATCATCAATCCATTCCAACTTTCTTAATTCACCTCTTACACTACTTTTTAACTCATTGTTTGAAACATAACTTAAAAATCCATTTATACTTTTTCTAAAAGACTTTAAAGCTATGTATAGTTTATTAATATCCTTCGGAAGGCTATACTTTGATACCTTACTTTCAAATCTTTCGATATCTTTAAATAATTTATCAGATAATATGTATGCCTTTGCATCTAAAAGTTGCATTTCTACATCGGCAAGTTTAACTTTTAAGTCTTCATATTCTTTTCTTTTACTTTCTAGTCTATTTGAAAGAAGCAAATATTCATTTGAAGTTTCTAAATAGTCTTTTTCAATAATTGCAAAATTTTCAAGCACATTTTTTGCTTCATTTAACTGTTTAAAAGATTTCATGTTAAATTGGTTAATAATAGACAAAAAATCACCATAGCTTGTGACATTTTTTTGGTTATAGTTTTCCCACAAAGTTTTTACCTTAAGTGCATTGTTTAATAATTCATCAATTAAGTCTTTAAATTTATCCTTTAGTTGTATCTTTGAAATGTTCTTTATTACATCAAAAACTTTCAAGTATTGTGAAAATTCATCACTTTCTGTGATAAAAGTACTGATATTTGAAGGATTTTCCAATATCTCGTATGCTGCCATCAGTGTTCTATTAAAACTTTCCATTTGTGGAATAATTGAACTTTCAATTATAGGCTTCAATCTTTCATATTCAACTTTTTGATTATCCATTTTTTTCTTTAAAATATTAATTTGTGACTCAATACTTTTTATCTCGCTTTCTTTTTTTGAAACATCCTCTTTTAAAGATTTTACTTCCTTCATCCACATTTCTTTGTATTTTTGATCTACGTCTACATTTTTTATCTTCCCCTCATCCAAAAGATCAAGCATCGCAAAAGAAAACATCTTTTCAGAAGGCTTTTCAATATCTATTTTGTCTTTAATATTACTTGAAGTGTCTAAAATCGTTTGGATAATATCTCTTGATTTTTCTTTCACAAAACTTTGGATTTCACCAAATTTTTTATCCGTAATATCAACCAATTTTCTAGACTCTTTTGAATAACCTTCTAACCTTTTTATATCCTCATTGAATTTTTCCACCAAAAATTCTACTGGCTTTTCATCATATGGTCTTGAATTGGTGGTAATGGATTCTATGTCACTTAATAACCTTAAAACATTTTCTTCTGGAAATAAAAGGTCCCTGTAATTTTGCAAACTCATCCTAGAAGAAAACAATTTTGAAGAAAAAGCAGCATTATCCCTCCTCAGTGAGGTTGAAACAACCCACACCACGGGAAATAATATACCAACAATCAAGATTATTAAAATTATATGAACCAACCAATTGCCCTTTTTTACAACCATTATCTATTCACCTCTTCAAAAGAACCTGATATTCTAAAGTTAACAAAACTAATGCCCGCCACTATAAAGAATATCAGTATGGATATTGCACTTGCAAAGCCAAAATCTTGTCCTCTTCCTGCTTCAAATGCAAGTTTGTAGGTATAAGATATCAAGATATCTGTAGCACCTGCAGGTGTACTAGTGTTTGGAATAGCAGGCCCACCTGAAGTCAATAGGTATATGTTAACAAAGTTGTTGAAATTAAAGGCAAAACTCCCCACAAGCAATGGTGCAATAGTCGTCATTAAAAGTGGAAAAGTAATCTTCCAAAACCTTTTAGACTTAGACGCACCATCTATTGAAGCGGCTTCATATAACTCTTCTGGAATACTCTGCAATGCACCTAAACTCACCGTCATCATATACGGAAAGCCAAGCCATGTGTTAACTATTAACACAGAAACCTTCGCCCAGAATGGATTGGTCATCCATTTAATAGATTCTTTGTTAAACAAGCCATTTACAACAAATCTATTCAAAACTCCATACGTTTCGTTGAAAAATCCATTCTTCCAAATCAAAACGGAAATAAACGCGGGAATAGCCCATGGAATAATAAGTAAAGTTCTATACAGGGTTCTTCCTTTCAAAGTATTGTTATTCAAAACCAAGGCAAAAATAAGTCCTATTGCAAATGTAAATACCACACTAAGTGCCGCATATGTAAAATTCCACAAAAAGATCTTTGTAAATGGTCCTGAAATTGTTGGATCTGTAAATATTTTTGTGAAATTTTCCCCACCCAAGTAAGAAATATACCCCAAAATGGGAACTTTATCACCGTTTTCATCAAAATCATAAAAAGTACCATCTTCTTCCAAAAGTGGTCTATTAGTCAAATCGTTAATAAGCGTTGCTTTCGCAACAGTTTTTCCATTTTCTACCACTTCTGAAAGCGCCATTCTATAAAGGTGCTTGATTTCAACTAACTTTAAAGTTCCATCGTTACTAAACCTCAAAGATAGGCGTTCCCTTCTATTATTTACAATTTCAACTTTACTTAATATAGGAAATGCAATTTTCGATTTAAAAAAAACTTCATTAATAGCCGTCTCTTTATCAACAGGTGAATAAAAATAATTGTACGTTTTATCCCCGTCCATTATCGTAATTATTTTTCCATTTTCCTTCATAACTTCGTACTTTTCAAGTGGTATTAAATGTGCTTCACCTAAAATCATCTTCCCCGCTTGCATTCTAATGGGCTTTATATTTCCAACAACATATTTTTCTCCGTTTTCATCGTAAACCAACATCTTAAAATCTCCCGTAGGATTAATTCCCTCGTATCTAACAAAAATTTCGTAAATGTAATTTTTCCCTTCATCGGGTACATACGTATAAACCGGATCCGTTAAAAGCCTATCGATTACCTCTTGACGAGTCATTATATGACCTGTTCCATAATTGGTAAAGGCCGTTTTAATTGTAAAAGCAATAGGGTACAATACCAAGATAAAAAGTAAAATAACGGCAGGAATCATATATCTATATGGATACGCACCTTTACTGAAAATAAAATAGTCAATTAAAAATACCAAAACAAAAAAAGTAATGGAAAGTTCATAAAAACCTCTGGAAAATAAAAATAATGCTCCCCAGATAGAAAAAGCATTAAACAAAGCTAGAAATACATACCCTATAAATTTCCAAAACCTAATCATTTCATCTCCTCCCGATAAAAATGGGGGGGCTACTCCCCCCTAAATATTTTTTACTTAATTCCAGCTAAAATCGTATCAACAGCTTCTTTCAAAGCTTGTTCTACTGGTATTCCTTGGTCAAGTACCTTTGAAAGTGCATCTCCCATTGCTCCCCATACGCCTGCCATTTCAGGGACATTTGGCATTGGAAGCCCATAATTTCCAAGGAATTCTGCAAATGCCTTTGTTACGTCATCAACCATTGGCAATACGTCTTTTCTAGATGGTACCCTTGGATCTGCAAGATAAATTCTGTACATTACATCCTTTGTTGAAATGAATTTTGTCAAGAATTCAATTGCATAAAGTTTGTTTGGGGATTTTGCATTTACCATAAATCCCTGTGCACCAAAGAATGGCTTTGGTTTCACACCTGGTTCAAGTTCAGGAATTGGGGCAACTCCAAAGTCTATACCTGCCTCTTTCCATCCGGGTACTGCCCAAGGTCCATTAATAATCATAGCAGCTTGTCCATCTTTAAACATATTGTCCATAACATTGTAATTGTCACCTGATTCAAGAAGCCCTTCATCAACTAATCTCTTTATCAAAGACAATCCTTTTACTGCTCCTTCATTTGCAAGACCTATATCTTTTACATTTATTTTTCCATCTTTTTCACCAAATACATATCCTCCAAAGCCAAAGATTGCATAACTACTAAAGTAAAAGTTCTTGAAATCGTAAACTAATCCCCTTACTTCTCCTTCATATTCTTCTTGAATTTGCTTTGCAACCTTGATTAATTCATCAAATGTTTTTGGTGGATTCTCAACGTAATCTTTGTTGTAAATCAAAGCAGGTCCATCAAAAGCATATGGAATACCATAAAGTTTTCCGTTATAAGTAAATGCTTTAAGTGGAGTGGGTAAATACTTGTCTTTTTCCGGAAGAACTGGAATTGGTTCAATAAGACCATTTGCTGCAAGTTCTCCAACCCAGTCATGTGCACCAACAATAATATCAGCACCTTCACCAGCTGGGGCTGCTGTTAAAAATTTGGATTTTATATCGTTAAAGTTAACTTGCACAACTTCTACGTCAATTCCATAAATAGATTTAAACTCATCACCTAATTTCGTAAGAATAGGTGCTTGTGCCTCAGATGTCCAAATGGTAATTTTTACTGCAAATACACTGAAAACCATCAGAATCATTAAAAGAGATACTAATAACTTTTTCATACACTTTCCCCTCCTTTTTTAAAATACTCCAAGATTATTTTACTACAACAAAAAAACTAGTTTACAACTTGTTGGAAACTGTTCCAACATTATATTATATCATAAAACATCCGTTTTTATTACTTTCGAATAAGATTTTTTTACATTCTTTTACATTAACATCATTATTTTTATTATTTTTCTCTTCTACCCTTATAAATATCTTGTTAAAATGTTTGCCTTCTTAATCTTCAAAAGTACCTTTTTTCACTATTTTCTCTTTGTACATCAAAAAATCTCCACGACTTACAACACTATCAATTTCCAAATTTTCATTTAACACAACTAAATCCGCATCGTAACCTTTCTCTAATCTACCCTTAAATTTAAGTTTTAACACCCTAGAAGGATTAACCGTTATAGTCTTTAACGCTTCTTCTAACGGCAAATATCCTTTTTTCACACTTGTCTTTACAATTTCATATAAAGAGGTAACTTCTCCAATTTGCAAACCTATAAAATTACCATCTTTGTCAAATTTTGGAAGACTTCCCTGACCATCCGAAGTTAAAGTAACTCTATCAATTACTTTGGATTTATAACATTCCATTAAATAATTTACCGTTCTAATTTTATCCTCATTTGTTGAAAAACTTGTGGTTAAATCAAAAAAACCACCCATTTTTGCAAATTCTATCCCCTGTTCCAACAATTTTTTATTTCTATTCATATGGGTGGGATATAGATTGATTATGGGAATTTCTGTGTCTTTTACAATATCAAACAAATAATCTATTCCAAATTTACCAGAACCAACATGAAAATTAACAATACCTGCTTTTCCAGAAATAAGTCCTCCCAATCTAGCATTTGAAACTATCTTTTTTATCTCTTCCAAAGTCGGTTGAGTTGATCTATGATCTGAAATTGCTATCTCTCCAACACCAATAACCCTATCAATTAATACAATATCCTTTGCTATACTACCTGTAAAGGTTACAGGTGGAACTGCATAAGAACCCGTGTAAATAAAAGCATTTACACCTTCTTTGTTCAATGCTTTTGCCTTTGCATACAAATTTTCAAGACTTCTAGTTATACCATCTGTTCCTAAACAACCTACTACAGTAGTAATTCCTCCCTTTATTAATTGCCTCAAATTAATTTCCGGTGTTCTAGTTGAAAAATCCCCCTCACCACCTCCGCCAGTAATATGGACATGTCCATCAATAAACCCTGGAACAACAATTTTTCCAGAAAAATCGTACATTTGAATATCCAATGGAAAATTATCAATATTTATCCCTTCTTCAATAATTGCAATCTTTCCATTTAAAATTAAAATATCCTTTTTTCCAATATACTTAGGTGTATAAACTGTGGCATTCTTTATCAACTTTACCATTTAATCCCCCCCTTTTTTTGATATAATTAACACAAGGTGATAAAATGAAAATTCTTTTCCCTTTAATAAATATCTTTGCAATAATTCTTTTGTACATAACACTTTCTAAAAAAATATCCAATAAGTTATTTAAGATCACAAGGGATATTTTTAAAATTCAAACAATACTTTCTCCCATAACTATATTATACTCTATAACATTTGCTTACATATTAAAGATAAACATTAAAGAAATGGGATTTCGAATAGGTGATTTAAAAACAGGATTAACATTCATAGCAATATTTGGAATACCTATTTTTATTCTCTCTTATATCTTTGCAAAAAAAGCAAAAAAAGAAGAGATAGAAAATTTTAGTTATCTAAAAATAAGGTCAAAATGGCAGATAATCTATGTGTTTTTTTTTGTGGGGTTAACTGAGGAAACTTTTTTCAGAGGATTAATACAAACATATCTAAATAAAAGCATCAATCTTTTTATTTCTATTACTTTAACTAGTGTAATATTTTCACTGTTTCACATCTTAAATGTTAAGACTAAAAATGAAACGTTTAGGGTTTTTTTACAACTTTTTCCCATTAGATTTGTAATTTCTCTAATCCTTGGATACACATTTCAACTTTCAAAAAGTTTAATCTATCCAGCAATCATCCACAATCTCATGGATGGAATAACACTTTTAACAATACAAAAAATTATTTACAACAAACGATCAAGAAGCAATACCTTGTGAAAGGTCATCGTAAATTTTTTTGATCTCTAAATGATACTTTTTAAATATCTCCAAAATCTTTGGGTTAAAATCATCCGGAGATGTTCTTCCATCACCTTCAAGTATTATTTTTACTACTTCCTCGTGCGTATATCCCCTTTTATATGGTCTTGGAGATCTTAATGCATCATATACATCTGCAATAGCTACAATTTGTGCTTCTATTGGTATTTCATCCCCTTTTAAGCCAAATGGATAGCCTTTTCCATTGTATTTTTCATGATGGTATAAGGCTATTTTTTTTGCTGTTTCAAAATATGGATCATCCAAAAGCTTTGCACCATATATTGTATGTTTTTTCATCTCTTCAAATTCTTCATATGTTAATCCTCCGTTTTTCCTAATCAGTTTTTTACTGACAAATATCTTACCAATATCATGCAAAGGGGCAAACGATTCTATCTCTTTCACTTTTTCCATTGGAAGATTTAACTTTTCTGCAATAAATCCAGAAATTTTTCCAACTCTGTAAATATGTTCACCAGTTACATCATCATAAGCTTCTGCTATAGTTGAAAGTTTTTCTGCAAATCTCATATATGCATTCTTTATCTCTTCAGTTGACATTTTCTCAAGCCAAAAGGCTTTTACTAAATTACCCAACCCCTTTATCAATTTTCTTGATTGTTCAGAAAAAGCCTCTTTGCTATTTACGTCTATATCTAGCAAAAGCCTTATCCACAAATAAGGGGTTAATTGAATCTCATTAACCAAAGTTTCTTTCATAGGTTTTGAAGCATCTACCAATATTTCATACTCTTTTTTTGAAAGTTCTTTTATTTTTTCAGTATTGATAATATCTTTCACTATCCTTATATTCTCACTTAAAGGCATTGCATCAAACATATTAATCTGCTTGAGTTTTTCTAAATCATGACCATATGCTGCAACAAACTTTGCAGTTTTGTTTTTTTCATTTACAAGGATTATACTTCCATAATTTGCTTCTGGAACAATTTGTATAGCAGTCTCAAGTACATATTTACAAAAACTTTCTAAATCCTGTCCAGGCACCATCTTAGACAACAAATCAATCATTTTGTAAAGACTCTCAGAAAAATTTTTATTTTCTTTATACAAAATTTTCAATTTTTTGTTTTTCTCCAAAAGTTCTTTAGTTGCTTTTTTCAATGCTTTTCTATGTAAATAAAGCAAAAAAGAAACAGTAAAAACTAAAATCAAACTTACAAAAACAACCATTTCTACCCAAATTGGTACCGTTTCATTACCAATTAACAAATATTTATCAAGTAATATATAATATATAGAACTATTATCGGATTTCCATTTTTTTAAATAAAAATCAATTTTATCTATTATTTCTTTATCAATATCTTTGGAAAATCCAAAACGAATCTCAACTGGATAAAAAATTATCGGTGTCTTGGACAAAGAATACGTCTCCCCCAAATATATTCTGCTAACTACTCCTGCGTATGCTTTCTTTTCACTTACCATCCTAAGCACTTCTTCATAAGATGCAACCTCTAGAAATTGTATATTTAACTTAAATCTTTCTGCAAGTTTTTTTATTCCTTCTTTTCCTACATAATAAATATCATCTTTTAAAACCGCTACAGTTTTATTATTCAAATCTAATATAGATTTCAACTTCTTATCATACGAATATATAAGTGCCCAATTAACAAAAACACTTTCATTGTTAAAACTAATCTCTCTCTCTCTTTCTTTTGAATACGCTAAATCCAAAAGTATATCTATTTTTCCTTGTTTTAATTTATTGTACAATACAGAAAAATTATCGTTATATACATAATTTAACGTCCAATTTTCTCTTTTAGCTATCTCGTTTAAAATATCAACAAAAAAACCTTTAGGTTTTTCTTTTCCAAAATAAACTAATGGTTTGTTGTTATACAAACCTACAGTTAATTCTTTACTAAACACACAACTAAAAAACACAAAAATTATCAATGCAAGAAAAACAACCTTTTTTCGCACCTCTACCCTCCCCAAAAACTAAATTTCATATCTACATTTTAGACTATCAGAGTAAAACTAAGTTCACGTTAATTAAATTCTTGTAATAAAAAACCCAGCATCATGCTGGGTTAATCGTGTAAAAGCCCTTTTATAATTAATTCTGTTGCTTCATCTTCTGTAAGACCTTTTGCCATTAACATTTCTAGTTGCTTTTGATTTACCCTTCCAATAGATGCCTCATGTGTAAGTTCTGCTAGGTCATCTTTTATTTTTAAAACTGGCACAGTTGCAACTTCTATCTTATCACCTTTTGTTATTTCTTCACATGATATATGCGCCCTAGAATAAGAAGCATTACCATATGCTTCATTTAAAACTTTTGCCTTTGATTCATCTAAAGCAACTACTATTGTTTTTGCAAGTCCTTTTGAGTTCTTTCCATCAAGCCTTAATATTTCATTTATGCTTACTTCATCACTTTTTGAGGCTTTCACTTTAGAAACCATTTCACCAACGGCAAAGTCCTCTAATTTTACATCCATGAGAACGTCTAATTTTCCCACTCGTGTTTTTGTCAAAGTAAAGGAATTCTTGTAAACACCGCCTTTTTTTACTACAGCATAAGTCTTTGTAATAAGATTTATAGTCCCAGAATCACTGTGATAGTGTTCATCTATATATTCCATAACGGCATTTTCCTCAACTACAACATTTGAAACAGCATTGTGAGTAAAATCCTCTGCTTGTGGAAAAACACAGTGTGATAAAAACTTTACCCTTGCACCTTTTCTAACCTTGATATTAAAAACCACATTTTGCAATCCTGTTTTCTCAATATATCCCGTACAAACGTGTATCGGCATTGGAATATGAGTATTTTCCATTATTTCCATATCAACTTGCACACCATTTTTTATTTGTTTTGGAACAAGTTTTATTCCTTCAACATTGTTCAAACCTAAAACTTTATCACCACTTATAATAATCGATGCAATTCTCTTATCTAGAAATTTAGATGCATCTGTTCCTAATTTTTCAACTGTTTTTACAATAGTTTCAAATTCTCTTTTAACGTCCATCGATTTTCAACTCCTTAGTTACAGGAACGTTGGGGTGATCACAAGCATTGCATAAATTTTTAAATATTTCAATAACTTTTTTTGTGTTATCATGTGCTAGGATCTTTCCCGCACATAATAGATACGCCTCATCTGTATTATATGCCATTTCCTCTCTATGGGTAATAACTATTGGTGTACCACCATAAGATACAACATAATCAACTATATTATTTATCATATCAAGACTCATTATATCTATCCCTGAATCAGGTTCATCAAATATAACATATTTTGGTTTTAAAAGAATGATTGAAGCAAGTTCAACTCTCTTTCTTTCTCCTCCACTTAAGCTTTTATCCACAAATCTTTTCATATAAAGAAATGGATCAAGTCCTACTTTCTCCAAGGCTTCCTCTACTTCATCTTTTGTCACATCCAACTTACCACCAAGTGTTAAATAAGTATAAACATTCAATCCTTCATATCTTGCAGGTTCTTGCCACATTAAAGTTATTCCCAATCTTGAACGTTCATACACATTTTTTTGGGTTATATCTTTTCCATCTAAAAATATCTTTCCTTCCGTTGGTTTGTAATCTTCCAATCCCATAATTAAATATCCTATAGTACTTTTTCCAGCACCATTAGTACCTAAAATAGAATATTTCTTTCCTACAGAAAAACTTAAAGATATATTGTCTAAAATCTTTTTATCTGAAACACTATAAGAAATGTTTTCCAGTTTGAGCACGCAATAACACTCCTTATTAAAAAGTCTAATAAAATTTTACCACAAATTAGACTTACAAATGTAACAAAATTAAAACATCTTTTTTTGCTTTTATGTTTATGCTCTATATTAAAAAATTGAATAACCCACCCATACAATAAAAAAAAGCAGGCGAAAGCCTGCGAAAAAAAAATAAAC
>NZ_LBFC01000014.1 GCF_001990485.1 Thermosipho affectus
GAGCCAGGATCAAACCCTCCATCTCTATCTCGGGCTAATCCTGATTTCTTACTTCTCAAAGGACTGCTATCCACATTTCAATGACCCGTTTTTACACCCAATTATTTGCGGCACGGTATTTAATTTACCACGTTTGTTTTTTTTAGTCAAGTTACAGATAGGTTAATTTTATTTCAGCGTTGTTACAACCACGACTTATGCATCCCAGTCTGCAACCTTTACTCCGTCTTCTTTTTCAAGACCTTTTCTATTGCACAGCGATTATTATTTTACAGTATAATTGTAACATCCAAATACACAACCGGTAAACAACATGAATACTAAAAGAAACAACAAAGTAAACAACACCACTTCCTCAGGGGTCTTGCAACGTCTCATGAAAATCTTAAAAATTAAAGAAATGATATTTGCAAACAAATGCTTTATTTTGTACAAGGAAAGGGTGACAAAAATAGTTCAAAACACATAACTGGAAAAAATAAAAATCAAACAACATGGTTCACTTTGAGTACTGGAACCATGTTGTAAAAAATTATACTAAAACTTATATTTTAACTCTTCCTTCAAGGCGTATATCCCTGTAAGATACACCAATTCTTATTACATACTCACCTTTTTCAACAACCCATCCCACATTACAAAAACTCGCCAAATTATTTATTGGTATTAAGATGTTGACATGCTCTAATTCACCAGGTTGTAGTAGCTTTGTTTTGTGAAATCCTTTTAATTCTTGAAATGGTTTATCAATCTTTCCTTTTGGTGCTTTTACGTATATTTGTGCTATTTCCTTCCCGGATATTTTTCCCACATTTTTTACATCAAATTCGACTTTTATTTTCTCTTTATCTTTTTCTAAATTAAGATTTGAATATTCAAAAGTTTTATATGAAAGTCCATATCCAAACTCTAATAGTGGTTCCACACCAAAAGTGTCGTAATATCTATATTCCACGTAAATATCTTCCTAAAGGTGCAAAGATTTTATTTTCCCCAATCTTCTAACCTATCTAATTTATTTAACACTAGCCTTTTAAGATCCTTTGTCACTGCGTTACCGATGACATCCCTTTTGCTCACCTACTTCTTTTGGCTGACTTTCTTCTCGCGTTCAAAATGACAAACATACTCATCTCTTTATCTTGTTTCATGTTATAATAACAACATGAAAGAACTTATATGGGTTTTGATAGCCGGTGTAATTTCTGGATTTATTTCTCCATTTTTGGCAAAAACGCTTGTTAATGTTATTGAGTTAATAAATATCCTATGGGGAAATTACATTGTTTTTGCACCAGTTATAGCATTCTGGATAGTTGGTCTTTTGGAAAAACACTCTAAACTTATTCTTGGAACCGGTGTGAATTCTTACAAAAACAAAAAAATACATATTACTCTAAAAGATTTAATCTTAAAATACATCTCAACAATGATTACATTAGGATTTGGAGGAAGTGGTGGTTTAGTTTCCCCGATATTATTTATTGGAAAAGGTTTATCGGAAATTTTCTCAAAGAAGTTTGGCAGAATATTTACTATATCGTTTGCCTCGGGCATGTTAACATACTATCTTGGAACTCCTCTTTCTGCAGCATTCCTATCTGTAGAATACTTTGAAAAAGATACTGTTAGCTACGAAGATTTAATGCCTGCTTTACTATCTTCCATGATAAGTATTTTTCATGTAAGAATACTTGGATTTACACCGATATTCATAGAAAAGTTTTCAAAATTAAATATTGAAAATGTAACAACAATTGATATAATCTTTTCAATAATTTTTGCTATGCTTTTTGGTGGCATAGGTATGCTTGCATATATTCTTAAATTTTATTTTAGAAACTATATAAACCGTTTAGATTCCGTTAAAAAAACTCTTACTTCTGGTTTATTGGTTAGTTTAACAGGTATAATTTTTGGAAGTACAATCCTTGGCTTAAAAGTCTTTTTTGGAGGTAAAAATGTTGAAAAACTTATAATAGGAAAAATACTTGCTACAGTATTTACTATAGAAAGTTTGGGAAGTTGTGGATATTTTACTCCGCTAACAATAGTTGGAATGAACTTAGGAATTGTAGTAGGAAATTTTGGCTTTAATAGCTCCATTTTTTCTATAGTTGGTTTATCTGCTCTTCTTTCTTCTATGTTAAATCTTCCAATAGCTGCTGTCATTTTCCCTTTAGAGCTCTTTGGATACAACGCCCTTATACCAGCTGCTATAGGTTCATCAGTATCATACCTACTCTTTAAGAAATTCAGACTGGAATAATTATAAAAAAATTACCCTTTTTCATAACACTACAAGATTTTATATTTACGTTCTTTTTTCTTACATAGATATGAAACATTAAACAACACCATATCTGCTACTAAAGTTGGATTAGCTGATCACTTATGTCTATCACTAATATGCCTTCATTACGCCATACTATATAAATATATTTTGCAGAAATTCGGATATTTGGTTTGAATCTGCCAAATAAACTTCAAAAATGCTAAACTAATGATTATAATAACTAAAACCTTAGTAATCTATGTTCTTTCAAAAATGGCTAATTTTTCTGTATAATTACACGTTGTCAAACAAAAAAATGACTTCTGTAAATATCCGAAGTCATGTGCTTTTTTTACATATAAATATATTTACCAGCTTGATATCTTTATTAAAAAAACTCCTCAACTTCCTGCCTTGTTGGTATAGAACTTTGTGCTCCTTTTTTTGTTACAGATACAGCCGCTGATAAAGATGCAAATTTAAGCGCATCTTTTATGTTTTTTCCTTCACATAAGGCTACTGCAAAAGCCCCATTAAATACATCACCTGCTGCAGTTGTATCAATAGCTTTCACCTTAAATGATTGTTGCTCAATTATTTGTGTTTCATCAAAATATTTAACCCCTTTATCTCCTAACTTAACTACAAGTTTTTTCAATCCTAATTTTTTTAATTTCTGATAACTATCCTCCAGTGAAATAAAATCACCAAAAAAATTGATACTTAGTAACTTAATTTCTTCTTCGTTTGGAGTCAAATAATCAACATACTTTAATATTTCCTTAGTTACACCTTCAACAGGTGCAGGATCAAAAATTATTATTTTCCCTTCTTTTTTTAGCAAACTTGCAACGTACAATGTTGTATCAAATGGTATTTCATTTTGAAGAAGCACTATATCAGCTTTTATTAAATTTTGTATATGATCATCCACTATATCTTTTGTTAAATATTTATTTGCTCCTTGATATATAATTATTCTATTTTCGCCTTCTTGCGTAACTTCAATAAAAGCAAGGCCATTATTTTCATCTACAACGGTATAACCTGAGATATTTAGTTCATCGTATCGTTTTTTTAAAAGCTCACCATATGAATCATTTCCCATACAAGTTAAAAAATACACCTTTTCATCTGACAATTTTGCAATTGTAACAGCTTGATTTGAACCTTTTCCACCTGGAAAAAATTCTAATTTTTTTGCTTTTTGGGTTTCACCAGGTCTTGTAAATCGCTCAGTAGATAATACTATATCCATATTAGAACTACCCACAACCGCTATCATCTTCTCATCTCCTTAGTAGATTCTCTTATTACAAGCTTTGGTAACAAAACTATACCTTTATTAGACACTTTTTTTTCTTCAATTATTTCCAATAATAGCTTTGCCGATTTTCTACCCATTTCATACATCGGTTGATAGACAGTGGTTAGTGGTGGTTTAAAGTGTTTTGAAAAAGGTATATCATCAAAACCTGTTACACTAACATCTTCAGGTACTTTATATCCCTTTTCCTCAAGAGCTTCTATAACACCGTAGGCAATTAAATCATTCCCACACAATATTACATCTGGTAACCCCTTCAACCTTTTAGCCTTTTTATACCCTGCGTCATAAGAAAATTCTGTAAAATAGTGTTTAAATTCCAACTTTTCAGTTCTTGCCCTTTCAGCAAATACCTCATACCTTATTTTTGCACTAAAGGTCTCTTTATTTCCGTTAATAAAAATAAAATTCCTGTGTCCAACATCTATCAAATAATCTAATAGCAAATTCATTCCTATTTTATTATCAACAATAACATAAGACGAATTAATCTCTTCAAAGATCCTATCCAAAAAAACCACTTTCAAACCTTTTCTTATTTTTTCTACTAACAGCGGATTGGAAGATCCGGTACCTGTAAAAAGTAACCCATCAATATGTTTGGAAATTAATATTTTTAAAAGTTCTGTTTCCTGTTTTCTATCTTGGTCGGAATTACACAAAATTAAATTATATCCCTTTTTCCTCAAATAATCTTCAGCTCCTCTAACAATGTTTGCAAAAAATGGATTTGTAATGTCAGGTAAAATAAACCCTATTGTACCTGTTCGTCCTTTTCTTAATCCCTTAGCTATACTGCTTGGATAATATCCCAACTCTTCTATTGCTTTTTTTACCCTCTTTTCCAATTCTTCTGAAACTGGTGCGGAATTATTTAAAACTCTAGAAACTGTAGAAATTGAAACTCCAGCTTTTTTAGCTACTTCTTTAATACCCGGCCTTTGCATGATCCCCTCCAATATATACTTAGGGGGGATGCCCCCCCTGAGTAATTATTCAGTTACAAGTTTTAATTCAACAGGTATATAAACAGTTTGTGTTTCTAAAAATTCAAAAGCCTTTTGAATAGCCAATTGTCCCATTAAATACGGTTGTTGTGCTATAGTTGCAGCCATTTCACCTTTTTTTACAGCTTCAATTGCATCTGGTATGGCATCAAAACCTACAACAATTATATCATCAAGTTTTCCGGCTGCTTTTATTGCTTCAATTGCTCCAAGTGCCATTTCATCATTTTGTGCAAAAACGGCATCAATATCAGGATATGCTTCAAGTAAATTTTCCATAACTGTTAACCCCTCTGCTCTATTAAAATTAGCCGTTTGTTTTGCCACAAGAACAAGACCAGGATATTTTTTCAATTCTGTTTCAAATCCCAATCCTCTATCTCTTGCTGCAGATGTTCCAGGTATACCAACCAATTCCACTACTTTTCCTTTCCCATTTAATTTCTCTGCAATAAATTTTGCAGCCATTGCTCCACCAAAGACGTTATCAGAAGCAATATGTACCACTACTTTTCCTCCATTTGAGCCCCTGTCAACAGTTATTACGGGGATTTTTGCATCATTAGCTTCCTCAACAGCGGCAACAATTGCATCACTATCTGTAGGATTGATAATTATTAAATCAACCCTTTGCTGGACTAAATCTTCAATATCATTAAGCTGTTTAGAAGGTCGATCCTGTGCATCTACTATTATTAGCTCTATCCCCAATTCTTTTGCCTTATCAATCGCCCCATCTCTAAGAGCTACAAAAAACGGATTGTTAAGTGTTGACAACGATAACCCTATCTTATAACTAAACACAGTTGCCACAAAAATCACCAAAATAAACATTACCAAAAATATCCTTTTCATACTTACACCTCCTCAATTTTCTCTCTCAAGCAACACAGCAATGAGAATAACAACTCCTTTTACTCCTTGTTGATAAAACGGAGAGACGTTAAGCAAATTCAACCCATTATTAAGAATTCCCATAATTAATGCCCCAAATAATGTACCTACAATCGTTCCTTTCCCTCCAGCTAAACTAGCCCCACCAAGTACAACAGCTGCTATCGCATCTAATTCATATCCCGTTCCAAACGTTGGCTGCGCACTGTTTAATCTTGAAGTCAAAATAATGGCACTTACCGCCGCCAAAACTCCACTAATCGTATATATGATAATTTTATACTTATCCACCTTTACACCACTTAATTTTGCAGCGGTTTCATTTCCACCAATCGCATAAGTGTAAAGTCCCAATTTTGTATATTTTGATATATAATAAATAATCCCAAACACTGCAAACATTATAATTATTGGAACAGGAATTTCTAAAACATCTCCCCTCCCTATTATTCTAAAAGCCCGCGGAAAACCTGTTATAGGCATTCCCTGAGAATAAACTAGCGTTAATGATCTTGCAATAGCCATGGTAGCCAATGTAACAATAAATGGTTGAATCTTCCCTTTGGCAATAATGAACCCATTTATAGCTCCCAGCAAAGCTCCAACAAATAACGCAACCAAAATTCCCAAAAATACCGAACCATTTTTCACTACCGAAGCCATTACAACGGCAGAAAATGCCAAAACAGATCCCACAGACAAATCAATACCACCTGATATGATTACTAAAGTCATACCAAACGCAATAATTGCTTGGATAGAAACTTGTCTAAATACATTAATAAAATTAGAAACCGTCAAAAATCTGTCACTTAATAACGAGAATAATATCACTATTCCAAAAAAACCTACGATTGCCGGATACTCTTTAAGTTTTTTCAAAAAAACTTTTTGCCTCATTTAATATCAACTCCTGTTGCCAATTTTAATATGCTTTCCTGAGTAATTTCACCCTTTTCCAAAATTCCCATTGAACGTCCTCTGTGCATTACCAATACTCTATCACATAAACTTACTATTTCAGGAAGTTCAGAGGAAATAAAAACTACACCTACCCCATCATTAGCCAATTTGTTTATAATATTATAAACCTCTACTTTTGCTCCAACATCAATTCCCCTCGTTGGTTCAACTAAAAAAACAATCTTTGGCTTTTTTCTTAAAACTTTTGAAAGAACAACCTTTTGTTGATTTCCTCCTGATAGTGTTTTTACCTTTTGTTTAATAGAAGAAATTTTTATTGAATATTTCTTCACTTCGCTAGCTACCATATCCCTTGCCCTTTTCCACGATATTTTTCCAAATTTAGATATCTCATCAACATTTGGTAAGACTATATTCTTCACCACATCCATATCCAAAACTAATCCCATTTTTTTCCTATCTTCTGGAACAAGTGCTATACCATGTTTAAGCATATCTTTTCCTGGTAAATACGTGCGCCCATCTAATACCAACTTATCCCAGTTAGAGCGTAAATATCCATATATTCCTAAAGCAATCTCAAGTTTTCCTGAACCAACCAAACCAGCAATCCCAAATATTTCTCCTTTATTTACATTAAAAGTAACATTTTCTACATAATCTTTGACTTGTAATTTTTCTATTCTAAATAACTCCTTATCTGTTATTACATTAAATTTGGGATACATTTCCTCTATATTCCTACCTACCATCATTTTAATCAAATCTTCTCTTGACACTTCTTTTATACTTATTGAATTTATATAGTTTCCATCTCTCAAAACAGTTACTCTATCAGCTATTTCAAAAACCTCTTCAAGCCTATGTGAAATAAAAATAATCGATATGTTTTTTCTTTTTAAATCTTTTATTATCTCAAAAAGTCTTTTTGTTTCATGGTCCGTAATCGTTGCAGTAGGTTCATCCATTATTATTATTTTCGCATTTAATGATAACGCTTTAGCTATAGAAACTAGTTGTTTTTCAGAAGTATTCAAATTTTTCACCTTTTCATTTGCTCTAATAGGAAACTTTAGCTTTTTCAATAATTCATCTACAACCTTAACCATTTTAGATCTAGAAAAAACAAATTTATCAACCCTACCAACAAATACATTTTCTGCTACACTCAATTCTTCAAACAAATTCAATTCTTGGTGGATAGTAGCTATTCCCTTTTTGATAGCTTCAGTAGGGCTGGAAAAATTTATTTTCTCTCCATCAAGAAAAATATCACCCGAATCAGGCTTATAAACTCCACTGATTATCTTAATTAGCGTGCTTTTCCCGGCGCCGTTTTCGCCCAATAAAGCGTGAACTTCTCCTTGATAAAGATCAAAATTTACATTATTTAACGCAACAACTCCAGGAAATGTCTTAATAACATTTTTTAATTCTAATATTTTTTTCATTTAAAATATCACCCCAGAAACCAATATCGCGTTGTTATAAGGAGTTACATCGCCCGTTCTTATAACCGCTACCACTTTACTACTTATATTTTTCAATTCATCATGTGTAACCTTTTCAATATGTGCAAAAGAGAGTTTTTGTCTACAAACCTCCTCGAGAGATTTAGAAGATTCTTCGGCAATTATTATTTTTTCTACTTCTAATTCCTTTAATACAACATCTAAAACTTCTTCAAACGTAGGTTTTCCATAATCAAGAACTAAGTCTATCTTTTCGACATTGCGAGGAATAGGAAATCCCATATCAACAATTGCAATCATATCTTTGTGTCCTAAACTCGCTATTATCCTAGCTATTTCAGAATTAAATATTCCTGTTTTTTTCATCCTTTACCTCCTTTAGAAAACGTTTTCGAAAACGTTTTCAACATATTTTTATCAAAAAATGCTTATCAAAGTCAAATGAGAAAACATAAGAAAACTCACAAAAATTTATTCTTAGCCATCTTAACAACTATTTATCTATAAATTTGGATATTTGATCAAGATTAAAAAACTATACCTAATCTTTTAACACTTCTTTGTTAAAATTTTTTGATATTTGAATTTTTAATTCTATTTAGATGGTTAAAAATGAACAAAAAATACGTATACATAAAGGAGTAGAATTAATAAAAGATATAACACAGAACATTTCTGACAAACTAACATTTGAATTTAACAATAAAAAAACTTTTAAATACAGTTAGTGCTTCTATAGAAGAAGTATCAGCAACTATAGAAAAGGTTAAAGCATCGGTAGACAAAATTACCCATGAAGCTGAAAATTATTCAATAAACAAGTAATTAACACACTAATTTAAAATAAGAAAACTAATGATATTATGAGTCTGCTTCAAAAATAGAAAGGAAAAGGTATAAACTTTTCTCATTTTTTGTCATTCTGAGAAACAAGGAGCGAAGAATCTAAGATCCTTCGCACTACATGCTCAGGATGACAAGAAAAAATTTTTAAACAAGCCCTTATACTATTTCTATTAGTTTAATTAGATGAAAAACCATGTGCGATTTTTAATATATCTTGGTGTTTACACAAAATTTAAAACACTACACACTTTAATTAAATTTTCAAAATAATACAAGGCTCCAATGATATATTGGAGCCTTGTTTGTATTTTACACAACTAAATATTTATCATTTTCTACGACCGTGCACATGTGTTCTTACATTATTTCTTGAATTGTTTATATTTCTTCCTCTTACATTTTTTCTTCCCATTTTTGAATAAGCATTTCCTCTGCTAACTTCCCCTCCTTTTCTTGTGAATACTGGAAAGCCATTTTCTCTTATAACTATTTCTTTTCCTTCTATTACTGCTTTGTATACTACTATATATGTATTATCTCCTAATTCTACCTTTCTGCCAATAATTTCTATATTTATTCCCTCTTTTAATCCTTCGTATAATCTAATTGGTCCTGTATGTACTTCATATTCTTTTCCTTCTGCTTCTACAACTACTTTTATCCCTTCACCCGGTATTAACTCAATTTCCTTTACTATGCCTGATATACTTATTTCAGAAACCGTTGCACCTTCTGGTAAATTCCTATAAAGCGGTTCTACCTGATTCCTTGGGGCTGTCTGTACATAGTTATTCCATGGTCTTACCGCAAATGCACTTGCCGCCAATACTAAAACAGTTAACAAAATTACACTAATCTTTTTAAACATAATCCCACCTCCTAATGTGTTTTCTACAATTTCTATACTACATACTTTTCCTTAACAAATCCTTATATTTATCTTAGAGTTACCTTAGAATATATTTGAAAAATTGAAGAGGAATGCCAATCACGTGAAAGAATAGTTATTTTATAGGATTTTTCGGATGTCCAATTATCTAGTGACAAATATCCAGAGATTATATTTAAAAGAATTGTCTTTTCCGCCCCATTTTCTCTAAATATTAATACCTTACTCTTAGGGGTTATTTCCAAATTATCTATTTCTATTACTTTATTTTCATCATAAGAAAGTTTCACGTTTTTTAAAATTACTCTATTATCCCACTCAAAATATTCTTTCTTCTCAGTATTTAATAAATTTTTTATTCTTTCAAGTATTTGTGAGCATCTGTGAAATTCTGGAATAGCTTGAACAATTCCAAAAAGGGATGAAACCGCCCTCCAAAATGTGTTTATTATCGCTACAAATCCACCAAAACTCAACTTTCCAATTAAAACAAAATACCCAGATACTATAAGTGAAAGAGTATCCGCCGTGTTTCGAATAATGTCACCTAACATTTGACTTGATTTTACAGCTTTAAAACTTTCAACTTTCTTGAAACACTGAGTCATAACCCTCAATTATTTTACCTTGATAATTCTTGTCAAGATAAATATCTTTCTCCTTAGTTTTTTAGACATAATTTTATTTTAAATCATGCTTTTACTGGTATCATCTAAAGAAAGTAGGTAAAGTAAGTGTGGAAAGAAGAAACCTTTACGTATCATTTAGAACTTAATACACAAGATACGATAAAGTAGTGATCCCGGAAGTTTGAAACGGCAAGAAAATTACGTAAATATTAATAAATGTAAAAAACATGTGGAGAGTTTGAAAAGTTAACATTAATCTCCTTGGCAGAGACTAAAATAAAATCCCCCTCCCACACAATTATATATTAAGATAAAACTTTATAGATTAGAAGGAAACTTGAATTTTTCTAAACAATAATTTTTTTGCACATTAATATTTTTTATCCAAGAATTTTCATAACTAAAACTTTTGCTTCTTTTTCTCCTATGTTTTTTACACTATGCAGCACATCTTTTGGAAATTCAACCAACTCATCTTTTTCTAACTTTAAAACCTCATTTCCTATTTCTACTTCAACTGTTCCAGACAAAACATAAAGCAACGCATCTACATCTGATTTATGCGCTTTTAATTCAGAAAAAGGGGCAAGACTTATATGGACTATCTGGATCTTTTTATTTTCAAAAAATCTCGTCCCAATAATTCCTTCTTTATCCAATACAGGTTTGTTATTTCTATAAGAATACTTGTTGTTCATATTATCTACCTCTTTTTTTATTATATACTCCAGTCTGTAACTTTAGTTACAATATAGTGATTTTAGAACCATTTTGTTTAAATTTTCCTCGAAATTTATTTTCTTTAAGCATCAAATGAGAATCAAGATCGTGAAAAACAAATGCACCTGTACCAAGTGCGAAATTTACACTTTGGTTTATCCCAAGACTTGATTCGCCCATGCAACCTATCATAAGCTTGAGATTTGCTGTTTTAACCATTTCAACTATTGCCAAAGCATCTGATAATCCAGATTTCATTAGCTTTATATTTACAAAATCAACTGCTTCTTCCCTTATTAGTCTGTAAACATCGTACTTACTTTTGGCACTCTCATCAGCTGCAACTGGATATGGAGAATTAAACCTCACATACTTTAATCCATCTATATCACTTGCCACAACAGGTTGCTCAAAAACGGAAATATCTACACCTTTTTTATAAAGAACTCTTACAAACTCAACAGCTTGTTTTGGAGTATATCCCATATTGGCATCCACAATGTATTTAGCCTCCTTGGTATTACGGGCAATTTCTTCAACTGTTTCTATATCCTTACGTAAATCTTCACCTACTTTAATCTTTATATTTTTAAAACCTTCACTAAAAATTTCTTTGGCCTCTTTCACCATATTTTCAATAGTATCTATACCTACAGTTTTATCCGTTTCGATTTCACGTTTCATACCACCCAATAAATAATATACAGGAGTATTTATTTCTTCAGAAAATGCGTCAAGAACGGCATATTGCACCCCTGCCTTTACACTCGGAGTTGCAAAGAATTTATCAAGAACATCAAAAATTCTTCTATATTCTTTTACATCCATGTTGACAATACTTTCTTTTATTGCCGCTTCAAGTTTATACAAACCTTCCACCTTTTCTCCATTTACTCTAAAAGATGGAGATATTTCTCCATATCCTTTAATACCTATATCTGTTATAACCACAACTTCTATGTTAGTTGAACTATCAGAAACACTGCCGGTAATGTGAAATGGTTTGTAATATTTATAAGTTTTCAATTCAAACTTTACATCAACAATCTTACTCATTATTCCACCTCCACAAAATTAAGTACTTCTATTGAATATTTAAATTTATCATAATATACATTTTCAATCTCAGTTTCCACTTCTCCAACCTGATTATCGTATGGATCAGAACGCCAAAAATTTTTATTTGGATAAAATTGTTCCATAAATTCGGTGTTTGCAACCATTCTAAATCCGTCAAGATTACCAAAATAAAATTCCCGTTTTTTGTCTTCTTCTCTTCTAGCTCCGCCAAATGAAAGATCAGCTGGTAACCAACCATATGGTTGTACATAAAACAAAGCCCAATCATGTGGAGACGCAAAATACTTATTTATATACCAACCTGATTGCCATCTTGTAGGTATCCCCACTATTCGACACATAGTTATAAACAATAAAGCTTGAAACCCACAATCTCCCTTCAAATTTGTTGCAACAAACTGAGGAATTGTTTCGTATGTTCCATAAGGTTTAACATACGAATAACTCACATGTGTAGTTATCCAATCATATATCAATTTTGCTTTTAAATAAGGATTTGATTCTTTACCAACTATTTGATAAGCAAGTGATTTTAAATAAGGAGTGAACAAAATATGTGGTGGTTTCTCAAGGGTATATTGCTTTAATTTTTTTGGAAAATATTCCTCTACCTCATCTAACTCAACTCTGTTGACCCATTCACATACTTCATATTCAAATTCGACGTAAAAATCATTTTTATTGGCAACATCATCTTCAAAATATATAGTATTTTGAAAAATCTCTTTAGGAGATAATACGAAATTTTCATGACTTACATCTATTATTTTTACATTTTTTATTTGGAACTCCTTCTTGGGAACAGGAAGCCACACTTTTATAGTCTCTCCTAAAATTTTACTATAATCAGGATATAAAGTAATTCGAGCATGTACTTTGTATGTTTTTGGCATATCACCATTGATTAATGCTGTTAATCGCTCATCTAGTAATTTTTTAGATTTTTTAACACTATCTTCTTGAACTATCCTATCTTTATAATGCTTGTAGGAAAAACCTAAATTTTCAACAAATCTGCTTTCAAAATGATATTCACCGTTGATGTATATATAATCCAACATTCCTTCATAAAATAATTTTTCAAATTCTATATCGGTAAAACCTGCTATTTTATCTTTGGCAATCTCAACTGCCTCTTTCATAGTATATGGATAATCAATAAGCAATCTATTTATACGTTCTTTTTCGTACAGTAAACGCAACTGCAATAATTCTGGAAGTTCATATTTAAGTTTTTTCTCAATCAAGACCAAAGCCCTTCCAAAATTATCAGAATATTCTTCTTTTAAAATATCCTCAGGCAATCCAACTGTTAAAAACTCCATCATACCCCCTCCCCCATTATTTAGTTCGCAAAACGAAATACTCTTTGTTTTATTATACCAAATAGTCTAGTTAAAACAAAATAAAATAGTGGGCTCCTTAACGAACAAGAAGCCCACTAAAACATATTACAAAGAATAATTAAGTTTTATTTACGGATTTCTATCCACAAATCATCCATTATATACGCTGCGTTTTCATTTCCTCCACCAAAGATATATGCCTTTGGTTCAGACTCGATAGGCCTAAATCTTGATGATATACCGTCATAGTCCCAACTTGTCAAGTATATCTTCCATCCAGAGTAACTTTTAGGATTTCCAAGATTATCACCTTTTACTATTATTTTTATCCAACCATCATCTACAATTACTTCTGGTGAACCTATTTGCATACCAAATTTGTTTTTATTTGCACCTTTAGAAGAATACAACGCAGAAGACCACCCGGTTACGAATATTTCGTAATCCCAATCTTTGATTTTATAATTTTGAAATGGCAAATATGTAGTTCCTACTTTGCTTGGATCATCGAGAAATATTTGATACGTTACGTGATCAAATCCATTTATTGGATTCCAACTTTTTGTTATTTCTTTTGGCTTTATACTTATTACAAGCGTTGGCCCTATTGACTGTACCTTTACGGCAAGAATATCCATTTGCCGTTTAAAAGTAGGATCAGTTGGGTAAACATAAGTGCCATTTGGACCATTATCATCACCTTTGGGATCTATAGAAAATGCCAAATCTTTCACTTCAAGTTCAACAAGAAAATTTGTTTCCTCCGTATAAATTACGTTTTTTATTGATTTTCCTCGAGCTTTTATTAGTAAAGTATGTTTTCCTGGATCAAAGCGTAGTGGATCTACAACATAAGTAAACTGGTTGTTTTTCACATTTAATTTTATTTTATTATCGTACTTTCTATCTATATAAATATAAACATACTTTGCATTTGTTTTCCCCTTTATAGTAAACTTATCTTTTATAATCATTCCATCTTTTAAATTAGTCTTAACAAAAAGATTACTCTTTTTTATCACTCTTTTTTCATCCGATATCTTATATACCGTTATACTCCTTCCCGGAATGGTTACAACAAACTCTCCATCTTTTTTCGTAATAAGCTTCGTTGTTTTTCCATTTAAATTAAATACTGGAACTAAAACCATTCCCTCACTTAAACTAGTTTTTATTTTCGTAATCTTTGTATCATTTGATGTGTTTAATATAACAACAAGCTCTTCTTTGTCATCTTTTAACAAATATGCCAAAATCCCCGCACCACTTTCTTCAAACGAAAGAACTTTAACTTTACCATACCTTGTCGCCGTATAAGACTTTCTAAAACTTATAATTTGAGAAATAAATTTGTACATATCACTTTCTGGATTAAAATGATTCTTATTTTTTGAACCCCAACCTTTTTCAAACATTGAAGCTCTTGTCTCTTCAAAATATTGCTCAGTTCCATAGTATATGACTGGCATTCCAGGTAATGTCATCAAAAATGCAAGTGCCAATTTTGTGACTATTGGTGTAGTACCTTTAGCAAATCGCTCCATATCGTGATTATCAATGAATGTAACTAACAATCCTTTTTCCAACATTTTATTTCGACGCTCTATTCTATAAGCAAGATATTTTGTTGGTTGTCCTCCCTTTATAACCCTCTTTATTTCTTCATTTAGTGGAAAATCAAGCATTGCGTTAAATCCTGCTTCAAAATATGTCTCGATTTCTTTTTCAGCAGAGTCATCAAATGGTTTTGAAGTTAACCAAACTTCCCCAAAAGATATGAAATTATCCTTCTGCGAATAAATTCCATCTTTGCTCAAAAAGAAATCTTTCCAAAAACCTTTTGGAACATACATAGCAGTATCAACCCTAAATCCATCAACTCCAACCTGTTTAATCCAATATTTATACGATTCTTTTAAAGCTTTTCGTACTTCAAGATTCTCCGTGTTTAAATCATCAAGTCCGGAAAGTTGATAATTAAGTCTTTGATTCGGATCTGCAAAATTATTTATATCAGGTGTCCAATGATAAATAGACTTCTTTCTTACATCAGGAATATCATAATTATTCAGATTAAAAGGATATTGCGTTGGAGCATTTGTTGGGACACTTTTAGTATTAATTTCAAATTTTCCATTTTTAAATCTAAAATAATTTCCCACATGATTCACAACAATATCCTGAATTAACACCATCCCATTTTTATGCAATTCTTTCGATAATTTTTTATAAATCTCTAAATTTCCAAAGTGTTCATCAACTTTTGTAAAATCACGAGCCCAATAACCATGATATCCTCCATAGTGTACCCAGGGATCCCACCATTGATTGGCTACAGGAGGCGTAATCCAAATTCCATCTATTCCCATACCTTTTATATAATCAATCTTTTGTAATATTCCTTCCAAGTCACCTCCACTGTACTTTGCACCATTATACGGATTATACTCGTTCATACCTTGATCATTGTTAGAAACGTTTCCATCATTAAACCTATCAATCATTATAAAATACAACACCTTATCCTGCCAATTTCCCAAAAACATAACAGAAAAAAACAAAATAAAAATCACTGAAATCTTTTTCACAACAAACTCCTCCTATAAAAAAATTCACCTATTACTTTTTTATCAAAATTTTTCCATTACCGTATAAAATAATGGAATCATTCCAAAAAGAATGGAAAATTGAAAAAAGTAAATTTCATATTACTATAACCACACTGCTATTTCAAGGAATTAAGCAAAAATAATTTGGAAAGCATTGGAAAGTATTAAATAAATTGAAAAGTGGAAGATTTTTTTTACTACCCATACAATAAAAAAAGCAGGCGAAAGCCTGCGAAAAAAAAATAAACCCGGGCGATA